>JBCCLG010000282.1:0-6933 GCA_039027015.1 Acidobacteriota bacterium
CTCAGGGCGCCCAGCCGGTAGGCAAAGAAGGGCGTTCCGGCCACCGTGGACTGCCCCTGGAGCGCCAGGGTGAGGGTCGAGAGCTGGTCGCCGTCGCCAAAGTTGATGGCGGGATGGGGGAGGGTGTTCCAGTCGGAGCGCGAGCCGAGAATCACCCGATAGCTGACGCTGCCCAGACCGTAATAGTCGCCCAGCACGGCGGTATAGGTCGCGAGCTGGGTGCGGTCCAGCTCCTCGCCGAGCATCAGGGTTCCGGGGTTGCTGTCCTGGAGCGCGGTGAGGTCGAAGGTGACCTCGCCGGTGTCGTCATCCACGGAGCTGGTGGAAATTCGAACGCCGACCACCGTGGCGCTCGCCGGCAGGGCCAGGAGCGCCGCGATCAGCAGGCACAGCAGCCGGGAAGAAGAGCGCTGGAGCCAATTCTTGGAGTCGGTTTCAGCGGGGGCGGGGTCGGGATTTGGAGCCGAGGCTAGCTGATTCACTGGAGGTTCCTCACGATGCGTTCTCCGCCCACGGGCACAATTCAGAGGTGGGGGCGCCAATCGAAAGCTTTGGCTTCGCCGCCGCAAAAGCTCGCAAGGGCTGACGAAGCAACATGCGTAGAGCGCGAGCCGCCCGCGAGACCGGCCTCGTCAAAAGTCTCGAATTTGCGAAGTTTGAGAAATAGGAACCTTTCTATCGGCGCACTTTCTCGCTTCGTCGATCAAGACCCGGGCACGAACCAGGCTGGCTGTTGGACGACAGTCACCGCCATTGTAATCTAGAGCCTGACCATCAGCAAGCGCCCCGGCGCGGTCCGCGATCGAGCGACACCCTCGCAACTATTGATAAACACTAGCGAAACGGCACGCGCGATCCGGAGACGGGCGCCGCCCGGCGAGCGCTCCCTGTCGAAAACCCTTCAATTCCCATGCTCATCCACCTGGCCGAAGACGTTCTTTGCCGACATCTGAAGGATGAGGCCGTGCTGCTCGATCTTCAAAGTCAGCGCTACTTTGGCCTCGACGCCGTGGGGGCGAGGGTGTGGAGCCTCTTCCAGCAGGATCCCAGCCTCGAGAAAGCCCTGGGCGCGCTGGTTGAGGAGTTCGAAGCGGATCTTCCGCAGCTGCGCTCGGACGTGCTCGACTTCGTCGGCATGCTGGTCGAGAACAACCTCGCAACCACCGAGGATCCGGCCGAGTCGCCGCCGGCGTGAGCGGCTTTGCCGTCGGCCTGGGCCGCCGAGGCCAGCCGCCCGACCGCCGCACTCAGCGGGCGGTCGCCGAAGGTTTTGCCCCCTGGCCAAAGCCGGGTTCCCGCAGCAGCGGCCCGGTCGTGATGCTGAGCAGCGGCTGGCCGTCCTCGGGCCCGGGGGCCCGCGGCGGCGCCGTTCCGCTGGCGTGCGGAGATGCGCGCCTCGACCCGCCGACGGCAAGCCTGGAGCAGGCGTGGCGTGAGCGCGGGGAGGGCTGGGTTCTCGGCCTGCGGGGCGAGTTTTCCTGCGCCCTGTGGCTTAAGGGAGAGGGGCGGCTTGACGCCGTGCGGGACCCTCTGGGGATCAAGCCCCTCTACTTCGCCCTCGCCGCCGGCGAGCTGTGGCTCTCGAACCTGCCCGGGGCGCTCCTGACCCTGCCCGGCCTCGATTCTTCCCTCGACGACACCGCGGTTCTCGATCATCTCCTCTTCGATCGGTGCCGGGAGCCAGAGGCCACGGTCTGGAAGGGGATTCGTCGAGTGCCTCCGGGGCACCGGCTGACGTGGACATCGGGCGACTCGCTCGCGGTAGAAAAGTGGGCCGGCGAGCCGCTCGCGCTCGCACCTTCAGGCTCCCCGGGCCGCCGGCTCGAGGCCGAGGAGGTCGCGGAGGAGCTGCGGCGACTCCTCGACGCCGCCGTCGCCCGCCGCCTGCCGGAGCACGGGCGAGTTTCGATCTGGATGAGCGGCGGCCTCGACTCGACCGCCGTCGCGGCCTCGGTTGCGGCGTGCGGCGGACGCGGGGTGGCCCACACCGTGACCTACGATCGCCTGATCGCCGATCGGGAGGGCGATCTAGCGCACCGCGCCGCCCGCCACCTGGCGATGCCGCACCGCGCGCATGCCCTGGACGACGATCCGCTCTATCGCGGCTGGAGAGAGCTACCGCCGTCGCCGCTGCCCGACGATCCCGCGAGCGACGCGGCCTATCGCGAGATCGATGAACGGGCCCTCGAGCACAGCGAGACCGCGCTGACCGGCTTCGGAGGCGATCCTCTCCTGCTTCCTGACCGCGACTGGTGGCGGGGCGGCGGGCCCGCCTGGTGGAAGCCGGCGCTTTTCGTGCGCTCGTGGCTCGAGACGGGCAGCCGGCCGCCTCTCGGCCTGGCCGGCGCCCGGGCGCGGGCCAGGCTCGCCCGCCGCTGGCGCGACGGCTTTCCGCCCTGGCTGGCCAAAGACTTTGCGGCCCGCACCGGCGCCCTGGAGCGCTATCGGGATTTGACCCTGCCCGCGGCTCGCCGCGATAGCCCTCGGGGCGATCGCCGGGAGGCGATGGAGCAAAGCTACGACGCGGGCTGGGCGGACCTCTTCGAGAAGCTCGACGCCGGGTCGAGGCTGGTTCCCATCCGGCGCTTTCATCCGTTTTTCGACGCCGATTTGATGGGCTTCTTACTCTCCCTGCCTTCCCTCCCGTGGTGCCTCGAGAAGCGAGCGCTCCGGCTGGCCATGGCGCCGCGTCTGCCGCGGGCGATCGTGCATCGTCCCAAGACCCCTCTCGCCGGCGAGCCCTGGCCGGGACTCCAAGCGGACCTCGAAGCCCTTTGGGGTCAGTGGCGGGAGGCGGCGCCTGAGGTCGACGGTTTCATCGATTTCCAGGCGCTGCGCGCCGCCTGGCGGGCCGCAGGGTCCGCGGCGCGGGGGCATGCGGCGGTGGAGCAGGCCCTGGCCTTTGCGTGCTGGCTGGGGCGAGCGCGCCGCGGCCGCCTCGCCCAAGGCCCGTGATCGGCAGACGCCGAGGCGACCCGCGCCTCGGACCGCGGCCAGGCGGGGCTCCGCCTTCCGCTTCGTGGGGGACCTTGTTTCATCGGTATTTAGGAGATATCCTGGCGGCCTCATATGTTTTGCGCAGTGCCTGCGATCCGATCGAGTCTTCAAGAGGGCTCCCGGTGGATCGCCCGTTAGAGGATCCCGTTTCCGGTCATTCAGCTCGATTGGAGATTTCGCTTTGCCTTCACACGACTCCAGCGCCGGCGTTCCGGATCTGCCCGTCCCAGCAGATTCGCAGGACGAAAGGACCCCGGCACGTGCGGGATCCTCGCGCGGCGATGAGGCTCGCCCCTGGTCGGCGCCGCGCCTCACGGCCTACGGCGACGTTCGCCAGCTGACCCGAGCCCTGCTGACGCCCAAGGGCACGAACGACGGCATGACCATCGGAGCGATGAACCTCAAGACGGGCGGTCTCTAAACCGCCAAAGCGCCGGTCGTGCCGCACTTTTACTCGGCTTTCGGCCTGGTGATCGAAAGCGACCGGCGGCTGCCGGGCTGGCCGCGCTGCGGCCCCTCGAGCGCCGACCTCACCCTCTCGTGCGGCGCAATTCCGGCCTGCTTTTCCCCCAGCGGACTCGAGGAGCCCGCCGCCTGGCAGCCGGTCGCCTCCAGCCCCCATCTCTCCGAGGACGGGCTGCCGCTCGTTCGGGTCGAGCGACATGAAAACGGTTTCTATCGCTTTTGCTACTACGATCAATCTATTTTCTGGACCGACCCAGAGGCTCGCAAGGCCTGGATGACGTGGCCTGAAGAAAGCTGCCTCGAGGCGGCGATTCTCTACTTCACGGGCCCGGTCATGACGTGGATTCTGCGCAGCCGTGGCCGGTGCGTGCTGCACGCCGCGGCGGTGGACGTCGAGGGCGGCGGCGCGGTGCTGCTGGCCGGAGCGGGAGGAGCCGGAAAGTCGACCACGGCCGCGGCTCTTTTGGCCCGCGGGAGATCTCGGCTGCTGAGTGACGACACCTCAGCCCTCGAGTTTTCGGCGGCGGCGAGGCGGGCGCGTAAGGCCCCGCGGCCGGCGCCGGCGCGATCGATTGTCGTCTTTCCCGAGGCGACCCGGATTCGCCTGGGGCCCGAGTCCGGAGACGCTCTAGGCGACGCTGGCGAAGCCCTGGGACTTGGAGGCGATCTCGAGGCGCTGCCGCGGCTTTGCCCCGACTGGGACAAGCGCGCCCTGGACGTTTCGGCCGATCAAACGGCTCGGGAGCCGGCTCCCGTGGCGGCGGTTTTCCTCCTGAGCGAGCCTCGAACCCAGGGCCCGCCGTCGCTCGAGCTGCTGGAGCCCGCCGAGGCCTTTCCTGAGCTGGTGGCGCGCGGCGCGGCGCCCGAGCTCATCAGCCGCGAGCAGTCGGCGCGGTCCTTTGACCTCCTTTCCCACCTCGCCGAGTCGGTCCCCGTTCTGCGCCTCGAGCGCGGCGCGGCGGACGCCCGGGAGATCGCCACGCTGATCGCCAATCGCGCGATCGGCCTCGGGCCGGCGGCGAGAGCGCGCGCCGCGGCGGCGGCTTCTTAGGCGGGGCGAGGCGACGGTGTACGGTCTTCCCGACTACGCCCGCATGCTGGCCGAGCCCGTTCGCTTCAGCGCCTACCGGCGCGCCATCGAGCGGGCGGTGTGCCCCGGCGACGTGGTGATCGATTTGGGGGCAGGCCCGGGAATCTTCTCGCTGCTCGCGGCGCAGGCCGGGGCCCGCAGGGTCTACGCGGTGGAGCCGGATCCCGTGGTGCAGTGGGTGGACGAGCTGGCGAGCCGGAACGGCCTCGAGGACCGCATCGAGGCCGTGCCCCGCCTGTCGACGGGGTGGACCCCGGAGCAGCCCGCCGACGTGGTGATCTCGGATCTCCGGGGCATCCTTCCGACCTTCTACGACCATCTCGCGTCCCTGCGCGACGCTCGGATCCGCCTTCTTCGATCCGGCGGGCAGCTGATTCCCGCCCGCGACGAGCTGTGGACCGCGGCGGTGTCGGCGCCCGAAGCCCTCGCTCGCCATCTCGGCGGCTTTCGGGCGGTTCCCGGGCTCGATCTCGAGCCGCCCCGGCGAGCGGCCAGCCACCTCTACTTCCGCGCGGAGCTCGGTGCCGAGGCCCTGGCCAGCGAGCCGCGCCTCCTGGGCGCCGTCGAGTACGGAGCTTCGGAGGAGACCTCTTTTCGCGGCGAGGTGGTCCTCGAGCTGCGCGGTGGACCGGTCGATGGCCTGGCGGTCTGGTTCGACGCCTGGCTCGACATCGTCGAGACTTTTTCGAACTCGCCCGAGGCTGCCAAGACGATCTACGGGCAGGCCGTCTTCCCGCTGCCGGACGTTTTCGAGAGTCGGCCGGGCGACCGCATGACCCTGCGATTCTCCGCCCATCGCGCCGATCCCGACTACGTCTACCGCTGGGCGGGGCGCGTGGAGCGGCAGGGGAGCCCGAAGCCGGCTCTCGTCTTCGACCAGTCGACTTTTCACGGCGCGCCCCTCGCGCCGCTGGATCTGGCCCGCCGAGCACCGGATTTCGTGCCGAGGCTCGGCGACGAGGCGCGCATCGACGCCTGGGTGCTCGGCCAGCTTGGAGCGTCTTCGGGGGCCTCTCTCGGCGAGGTCGCCGAAGGGCTTGTGAGCCGCTTTCCGGAGCGCTTCGCCGACGCCCACCAGGCGCTCCGCCACGCTGCCCGCGTGGCCGATCGATACTCGCGGTAGCCTCTGGCCGTGCCCTTGGGAGAAGAGCGAGAGCTGAGCGGACTGGCGGTTCTGCGTCGATCGTGGCGCCGGGTCCTCGGGCAGATCGAGCACCTGCCGCGGGCCCTGGGCCTTTTGACCCAGGCTACCGGCGCCTTGAGCTACGGCTGGCTCGCGCTGCTGGTCCTCGCCGGCCTGCGGCCGGCCGTTTCCTTGCCCTGGACCCCCCGGCTGGTGGACGCTCTGGCCGCGGCCGCCGGCGCCGGCGGATCCTGGGCGGCCCTGGCCGTGCCGGCGGCGGTGCTCGGCCTGGTGCTGGTGCTCACCGAGGCGTTGGGTGCCTGGCAGCGCCTCCTCACCGGTCTGCAGTCCGAGCGCGCGGCCGACCATTTGACCGAGGCGATTCAGCGCCAGGCTCTGGCCGTCGATCTCGAGCGCTACGACGATCCCGGCTTCTACGACCGCCTGCACCGAGCGCGGTATCAGGCGGCGCAGCATCCGGCGGCGCTCCTCGAGAGCGGCGGCAGCCTGCTGCGAAACGGCCTGACCCTGCTCGCCATGGCCGGTCTGCTGCTGCCCTACGGCTGGTGGCTGCCCCTCGTTCTCATGCTCAGCACCCTGCCGGCGGTGGTGGGCGCGCTGGCGATTCAGCTGGAGGACTACCACCAGCGTCGGCGCACCACGCCCGAGAGGCGCCGCGCCTGGTATCTCGATCACCTGATGTCGGAGCGCGAGTCGGCCGCGGAGCTTCGGGTCCTGGGTCTCGGCGGTTTTTTGCGGCGCACCTATCGGGAGCTGCGCCTCGGCCTGCGCGCGCAGCGCGAGCGCCTGGCGCGTCGTCGGCTCCTCTTCGAGACCCTGGCGGCGCTCCTCGCGCTGGGCGCCGCGGCCGGGGTGCTGCTCCTCATGGTGCGCCGATACCTCGACGGCGCCGCCACGCTCGGCGACCTGGCGCTCTTCGCCCAGGCCTTTTCCCAGGGGCAGCGGCTGATGCGCTCGCTGCTCGAGAACGTCGGCAACCTCTACGGTCACCTCTTCGATCTCGGCGATCTCTTCGCTTTTCTCGACCTGCCGGCCCGCCCTGACGAGGCCGCCGCCTCGTCGTCCCCTCTCACGCTCGAGCGCGAGATTCGTCTTCGCGGGGTGGTCTACAGCTATCCGGCGGCCGACCCGGGTTCGAGACCGGCGCTCGACGGCGCCTCGATGACCCTCGCCGCCGGCGAGATCCACGCCGTGGTGGGCGCCAACGGCGCGGGCAAGAGCACCCTGGTCAAGCTGC
>JBCCLG010000283.1:0-6916 GCA_039027015.1 Acidobacteriota bacterium
CGGCTGCTCACCCTCGGAGCCACCGTGGCGAATCTGCGCGGCGAGCATTCCCTGGCCCGCCGCTTACTCGAAGAATCGGAGTCCCTCGATCTGACCCCGTCCACCGACGCCCGAGGCTTTGGTGACTCCTCGGCGGAGTCGGCGCCGCCCGTTCGAGCCTCGGCGCGGTCTGAAATCGCCTCCGCCCCCGAGGCGCCGCTGGCGGAGGCCTCGGGCGGCGAGCTCCGGGTCGCCCTGCCGGGTCAGCTTTCCTCCCTCGATCCCGCGGGGGCGAGCCTGTACGAAGCGGTGGAGACGGTGCCTCTGGTGTTCGAGACCCTGACGCGGGTGGAGGAGGGCGCCCACACCGTGCCGTGGCTGGCCGAGCGGGTGACGACCCTCGAGGGCGGCCGCCGTTTCGCCCTCGAGCTGCGCCGGGCGAGATTTCACGACGGCCGCCCGCTGACCGCCCGCGACGTGCGCTGGTCCTTCGAGAGGCTGTTGCGCTCGCCGCGGCCCGCGAGCCACCATCTACTGCTGCCGATTCGCGGCGCCCGGGCCCTGCGCGACGGCGAGGCCGAGGGTCTCGCCGGGCTCAAGGTGCTCTCCAAGAGCCGGCTTGAAATCGAGCTGGAGAATTCGCTGCCGCTCTTTCCTACCCTGCTGAGCAACCCGCTCACCGCGGTGCTTCCGGAGGGCACGGCGGAGCTCGGCGGCAGCTGGCGAGCGGGCGCCGCGGGCACCGGGCCGTTCCGCGTGCTGCATTTTGCGGCCGGCTCGAGGCTCGAGCTGGAGCGCAACCCCGACTCCTGGCGGCAAGGCGCGCCGGCGGCCGAGCGGCTGACCTTCACCTTCGGTCTGTCGGCTCGCGAGATCGCGAAGCGCTATCGGGAAGGGCGCCTTTCCCTCGCCTCGGATCTCGAGCCCGCGGACGTGGAGGCCCTGCGCCACGACCCTCAGCTCGCCTCGGGATACCGCGAGCAGCCTCGCCTGGCGACCTATTTTTTGGCCCTCAACGTGCACCACGGTCCGCTTCGCGATCTCGAGACGCGCCGCCGCCTGATCGAGGCTCTGGCGCCGGACGCCGGGCTGGTGTCGGCGGCGGGGCGGCTCGCCATGCCGGCCTTCGGGCTCATCCCGCCGGGTCTGCTGGGCGCCGCGTCCTCGCCTCCGCCCCGTGCGGCGGCCGAGCCCCGCGGCAGAACTTCGGACCCTTCCAGGGCGAGGGCCCTGCAGGCGGTTCTCCATCCGGTGTTCAGCGGGCCCTACGCCGAGTTTTGGAAGAGCGTGCAGGAAAGGGCCGAGCGGTCAGACCTTCACCTCGGGGCCGAGGTTCTCTCGCCGGAGCACGCCACGGAGCGCGCCCGCGTTGGCTCGGCGGACCTCATCGCTTTTCGCTGGGTCGCGGACTACCCCGACACCGAGGGCTTCGTCGGCAATCTCCTGCACAGCGAGGAGGGATTTCTCGCCGGCGTATGCTCTCAGCCTGAGGTCGACGCCCTGCTGGAGCGCGGCCGTCTGGAGATCGAGCCGGGTCTGCGGCACGGCATCTACCGCGAGCTCGAGTCGCTGATCGCCGACAGGGCCCTTCTCCTGCCCCTTTTTCACGAGCAGATCTACCGCTTCTGCCATCCGTCGGTCGGCGGCTTCAGCTTCGGCAGCACCCCCGAGGTGCGCTACGACCAGCTTTTCGTGAAGTGAGCCTCAGGCCTCGCCCGGCGACACCATCGGCACCTCGGGAAGCGAGATCTGGTTTTTGGTTGCCGCGTTCAGAATCTCCTGATGCACCAGCACCTGGAACAGGAAGGCCTGCCGGCGAGCGGGCGGCAGAAAGGCGGTTTTGCGCATCAGCTCTTTATAGGCCCGTCGCAGCGGCCTTTCGGGGTCGCCGATCCGGATGCCCTGCTCGTGCAGGAAGGTCAGGCCGCGGTAGAGGCGGAAGAAGAGGCGCTCTCCGCCGTCCGGCTGGGGCAGGCTGTCGAGGAGGCGCTCGAGCTCGAGGGCCGAGGTTTCGGCGCTGTTGACGTCCACCTGCTGAATCGCCAGCTCAAGACGCCAGGAGAGATCCTCGGCGATGGCGTGGTCGTCGCCGTGACCGCGGTGAAGGGCGAGCGCCTTCGAGAGGTGGCTCGACGCCTCCTTGAGCTCGCCGGTGTGCAGCCCGATGCGACCGAGAAGACGCTCGGCGTCGCCCAGAAAGCTGCCCTCGGGCACCAGGCTGAGGTGGAAGTGCGCCCGTCGGGCCTCCTCCAGGGCGGCCTCGTTTTGCCCGAGGAGCAGCCGACCCCGGGCTAGCTCGAGATGTGTGATGCCCTCGCCCACGAAGTCGTCGCGGCCCCGGCGCCTGTCGAGCGCTTTTTTGAGCCTGACGAGACCGCCGGAGACGTCCCCCAGGCTGATCATCGCCTTGCCGACGCCGATCATCGCGTAGCTCAGGTCCCATTCGCTGGCGTCGGCCTCGATCAAGATCTCCCGGCCGCGCTGGAAGTGCTCGAGGGCCTGGGGAAAATCGCCCTTGGCCTGGGAGATGGCGCCCAGCGAGCATAGGGAGGCGCCGGCCGCCTTGAGCAGCCCGTGCTCCAGGCGATACTCGAGGCTTTGGGTTTGATGCGCTTCGGCCGACTCGAGCCGCCGCTGCTGCAGAGCGAGGTTGCCGAGGTAGAAGCGGCAGGTGGCGCCGAGCGCCGAGGGTCCGCTGCGGTCGGCCACCGAGGCTAAGGAGAGAAAAATCTCCCGGGCCTCGCTCCAGCGCTGCTGGCGGTGAAGGAGGGCGCCGAGGCGGAGAAAGAGCGTGGCTCGCTTCTTCTCGTCCGAGCCTTGGGAGGCGGAGAGGGCCTGGCGCAGGCCGGACTCCGCGTCTCGAAATTTGCCCTGCTCCTGGTCGAACTCGGCCTTGAGAGCCACCAGCGCGATGTAGCGAAGCTCGTCGCCCTCGGCCAGGGTCACGGCCCTCACCAGCTCCCGCTGGAGCTTGCCGAGGCGCCCGAGGCGCCGGCCGAGGGGCAGCAGAACCCACAGGATCTGCAGCTCGGTGGCCTCGTCCCCGCGCCGCTCGCGATGTTCTCGGTACTCCGCCAGCAGGGCCTCGAAGATCTCCTCCCGCGGCGCCGAATCTGCCCTCTCTCGGCTGCTGTCGAGCAGCGACGGGAGCGCCTCCGGGCTGCCCGCCATCAGGCGGTAGGCGGCCCACTCGTCGTCGCCTCCGGCGAGCGCGCTGCCCAGCGAGTGGCGGAGGGCCCGCGCGCCCTCGGCGCTCAGGGTTTCGCGCAGGGCCAGGCCATAGGCCGGACACACAAAGTCGAGGCGCCCCGCGCTCTCGCGCAGCCAGTCGGCGTCCACGAAGGCCCGCTGCCAGCCCGCCTCGAGCTCGATCCCGAAATCCGCGCAGGCCGAGCGCAGCTGCGTCGCTCCCACCGAATGGGCGGCGGCGGCCAGCATACGCAGGGGCAGAACCTCCCCCACCGCGCCGACCGCGGCCTCGACGTGGCGCACCAGGCGGTCCGAGGCGAGGTATTCATCCTCGCCGGATCCGGCGTAGAAAAAACTGCCGTACACCCGGCGCAGGCGCCCGTGATGCACCATGGCGATCAGGCCTTCTTCGAGGGCCAGCGGAAATCCCGCGCTGGCCTGGTGCAGGCCTTCCTTGACCTCCTTGGGAAGCTCGAGACCGGCGAGCAGCGCTTCGCTCAACTCGGCCAGCTCGTCCTCGGCCAGAGGCTTCACGGGCACGCTCTGCAGACCGCCGGTGCCGGCGAAGCTCGCCAGGCGGCGGCCGGTGAGGAAGAGGCGGCTTGCGCCGCGCGGCGCCGCCGCGGTTTGCCTGTGGACCTGCAGCAGGGCGGACGCCAAGTCGCGGTCTTCGGGACGCGCGGTCGACGGGTCTTCGAGCACCAGCACAGGCCTGGCGCCCAACCCTCGGCCCGCCGCATCGATCGCCCTCAGCAGCTGGGTCGCCTGGTCGTGAGTGTCCAGAGATTCGAGATCACCCAGCGAGAAGTCGCGCGAGCGCACGACCTCGGGGGCCAGGCGGCTCAGGTTGCGGAGCAGGGCCCGGCGCAGCTGCGGCAGGCCGGTGAGGCCGCGCTCCAAACCGATCCATAGGGCGGGCCTGTCCGCCAGGGCCCGCCACAGGGCGTGGCTCTTGCCGACCCCGAGGGGGCCTTCGAGACCCACGGAAGGCGCGGCCATCGCCTGCACGAGGGTGCGGTCGAGGGCCTGCCGGGAAATCTCGGGATGGCGCCCGAAGAGAGAAGGGTTGTGCCAGGGGCGCGGGCGGACGCTCTCGCCCTCGAGCCTCTGCAGCGGCACCCGGCGTCCCGAGGGTCCTTCGAAGGAGCCGGCGTCGGCCAGCTCGTATCGGCCGCACAGCCAGGAGGCCGCGTAGCCCGTGAGCGCCACGGTTCCCGCCTCGATCTTCGCCTGGCGCTGGGTGAGGTCTTCATAGAGCGCGTCGGGAACGACCTCGACGCGCTCCCCCTCGATCCTGATCTCGCCTGGAAAGACGAGGAGGCCCGGCAGGCTGTCCAGGGTCTGACGGCTCTGACGGAGCGTCTGGCGCTGCAGGGCGTCGGCGAGACGCAGGGCGATGTCCGCGACGTCGCCGCGCCCGGGGGTGGGGCGCAGGGCGAGGGTCGCGTCGTCGAGGCGGTCGAGGCCGTCGATGGCCGGCAGCCGGTCCACCGACTGCACGAACGCCCGGCCGCCATCTGACGAGTCCGGCCAGAATTTGAGGATGGCGACGGGCAGCTCGAGCCCGGGCCGTGGTTGAGGGTCGCTCATGGGGGTGTGCGAAGGGTTCGGGAGCTGGCGGTGATCTGGATCGGTCCTCTTGGGGGATTCTTTTCTATATTTTGTGCCCGCGCCGCGGAATAGCTTTGCCGAGGCCTTCTGTTACCATCCGCGGGCCGGCCGGAGATGATCTCCGAACGGTCCCGCCGCTCGGCCGCCATCCCCGTGCCGTTCTCGCCACCTCCCAGCCGCCGCCTACGATCTCCGCAGCCCGCCGCGCGGGCCCCACAAGACCACTCCCATGCGCGGCAGAAGCTGGCTTTCGCCTGAGCGGACTCCGAGAAAAAAGCCGTTCCAGAGCCCGCCCCGCGCCGAAGTCGTCGCTCTCCCGCCGCGAGCGGCGGAGCGCCCGGTGCCACGGACGCCTTGACTCAGAGGATGGTGGCAAGGCTCCCACCTCACCAAGCCACTCGAAATGCCAAGCAGATCGACTCGAGGATCCTACTGATGAAGCCGCGTTTAGACAATCGCCTCTATTACTTTACCGTCGAGGACGAGAGCGTCTTGGGCGAGACCTTTCCGCGCTTTGGCGAAGATACCTACGCCATCGCCTACAAAGTCGCCGAGACCGAAGATGTCTTCGTGACCACCGCGGAGACCAAGGACGCCATGGAGCGCCACGACGTCCCGTATAACGGTCTGGCCGAGGAGGACGGCATCCGCGTGTCGGTCTTCCACAGCGAACTCTCTCGCGAGGAGCTGAGCGACTACGAGGACGCGCTGAAGGCCCTCGCCCTGGCCCACCGCGCTATCGCCCTGCTGTGCGTGGGCGTCAACGGCGACGCGCTGGAGTTCGTCGACGGCATCGAGCGCTACAGCTACTTCAACGCCCCCGCCGGGCACGTTTTCGTGTGGCGCCTTTTCGCCGAGCGCGAGGAGGCGCAGAATTTCGTGGGCGAGCACATGGCGGGCAACGCCGAGGCCTCCGAGTGGGCGAGCAGTCTGCCCATCGCCTCCAATGACGAGCTGGTCGGCTATCACTAGCCTCTCGCCGTGAGCTGGTACGGCGGCTACGCCTCCGGCCGAGGGCCGGGCGAGCCCACCTATTCGGTCGGCGAGCTGACCAAGGAGGTGAAAGAGGTCGTCGGCGGCAGCTTCCGCGACTTTTGGGTGCAGGGAGAAATCCAGAGGATTCACTCCAGCGCCCGCGGCCACCTCTACTTCGAGCTGGTCGAAAAGGGCGTGGGAGACCGCATCGTCGGCAAGCTCGACGCCGTGGTGTGGCGCAGCGAGCACGAACGGCTGCGCCGCCTTTTATCCTCCGAGGGTCATCGCCTGGCCGCCGGCCAGGTGGTGCGCTGCTTCGGCGGCCTCGACTTCTACCCCGCGGGCGGGCGGCTGCAGATGATCGTGCGGGATCTCGATCCCGCCTTCACCCTCGGCGATCTCGAGCGGCGCCGGCGCGCGACCCTCGGCGCCCTGGAGCAGGCCGGCCTTCTGGACGCCAACGCCGAGCTGGACCTGCCGTCGGTGCCGCTGCGCCTCGGCCTGATCACCTCGGACGGCAGCGCCGCCCAGCAGGATGTGCTCGCGGGTCTGCGCGAAAGCGGTCTGGGCTTCAGGCTGCTCTTCGTTCACACCTCGGTGCAGGGCGCAGGCGCCGAGCGCGAGATCGCCGAAGCCATCGAGCTGTTGGGCCGGGCCGCTCTCGACGGCCGACCGCTCGATGCTCTGCTGCTGGTGCGCGGCGGCGGCGCGCGCACCGATCTCGCGGCCTTCGACTCCCGGGCGGTGGCCTTCGCGGTCGCCCGCTGCCCGCGGCCGGTGATCTGCGGACTCGGCCACCAGAGCGACCAGACCGTGGCCGACCGCGTATGCCACACCTCCGTGAAGACGCCAACCAAGGCCGCGGAGCTGATGCGCGAGGTGGTGGACGCCGCCGAGCAGCGCCTGGTCGCCGTGCGCGGCGGCCTGATCGCGGCGTCCCAGCGCCGTTTGCTGCGGGCCCTGCAGGTTCTGGGGCGAGGCGAGAGGCTCGCCCGCCTCGCCCGCACTCGGCTCGAGTCCAGGCGCCGCGCCGTCGACGAGGCGGCCAGGCGTCTCGAGCTGGTGGCCAGGCGTCGCCTCGAGCGTCTCGCCCCCCGCCTCGCGGCCCTCGAAAAAAGCCTCGGCGAAGGCGCCCAGCGCAGCCTCGCGAGACGCCGGCAGC
>JBCCLG010000284.1:0-6910 GCA_039027015.1 Acidobacteriota bacterium
GCGCTCCCGGTGCACGATAGCCCGGGCGTGGGGATCGTCGGAGCGGCGCATCTGGGTCAGCACGCTCAGATCGTCCTGAAGTAGAAAAGTCTCGGGATCCGAGGGCCACTCGGTGCCCTGGCGGCGCAGCCACTCGTTGAAGTGCAGCTCCATCACCTTGCTGGTCTGGTTGAAGTAGACCTGGGTGAACATGTAGTAGCGCGCCAGAACCAGGGCCTCGAGGGCGTGCACGCCGCCGTGGGCAAAACCGACCCGCCAGGTGCCGTCGGCGGGGTCCTGCACGGGCTCCACCATCTCGATCAGTCGCTCGAGGTCGTAGCTGCCGTACTGCACGCCGCAATAGAGGCTGTCGCGACGCAGATAGTCCATTTTGTCGACGTCGAGCTCCGAGGTGACGATCTCAGAGAGCAGGCGCTCCATGCCCTCGCCCTCCTTGGCCAGAACCCGCTGCACCGCCTCCACCTCAAGGCCCTCTCCGTGGCGCTCGAAGACGCCGCGCATCTCCGCGGTGTCGAGCAGCATGCGGGTCATATCTTCGTGGTCGATGCCGGCCTCGAAGAGATCCTCGGCGGAGTGGCTAAACGGCGCGTGACCGATATCGTGCAGCAGGGCGGCGACGCGCACCAGTCGGCGCTCGAGGGCTTCCTCTCCCCGGGGCAGCTGACCTTCGCTCTTGGCCGCCACCGCGTCGTAAATGCGGCCGGCCAGATGCATGGTGCCCAGCACGTGGCTGAATCGGCTGTGCTCGGCTCCCGGGAAGACCAGGAAGGTCAGCCCGAGCTGATGGATGAAGCGCAGCCGCTGCATGGGCCGGCTGTCGAGGAGCGCCGCCTCGAGGGGATCGACTCGGACGAATCCGTGGATGGGATCGCGGATCGACAGCACGGGCAGCTCCTTGGAGGACGGAGACGGAAGGACAGAGAAAAGAGAGGTTTTACGGGCCGGCCGATGCTACCACCCCGTCTTTACGCCTCGGCGGCGCCCCTCATCGCCCGGACGCTCGGGAGCCGATGCGCCGAACCCGCGGCTGGCCCTCGAGCGCCGCGAGAAGACTCGCCACCGGCTGGCCGTCGGGCGGCACGGCGAGCCCGGGCGCCAGATCGTGCAGAGGAGCGAGCACAAAAAGGCGCTCGCGCAGGCGCGGGTGAGGCACTCGAATCGCGCCCGGCCAACGAGACGGAAGCGCCGCGGCGGCGGGATCCTCCAGCTCGCGGAGGTCGATTTCCAGCCCGCCGCAGATCAGAAGGTCGACATCCAGCGGCCGCGGCAGAGGTTGGCCGTCCGGGCCTCGGCCCGGGCCTCTTCCGGCCGCGCGCGCGAGCGCCGTGAGCCGCGCCCGGCAAGAGCGCGCGGCGATCGGCTCGCGGAGCCGGCCAGCGGCTACGGTATTGAGGTACGGCGGGTGGGCACGCGCCGCGTCCGGCGACTGCAGCACCGGCTCGGTTTCGTAGACCGGCGCGACCTCGAGGTCCTCGAGCAGCGAGCGGAGCGCCTCCACCGCGTCTTCGAGCGTCCGCGAGCGGTCGCCGAGATTTGAGCCCAGACCCAGATAGATCCGGCCGCTCGACGGCTTAATAGTCGTCGTCGAAATCTCGGGCCTCTATGCCTTCGCCGCCGTCTTCTTCCAGGTCGCCGTCTTCACCGAGGATCGGGCGATCGTCGTTGGAATCGAGATCGCCCTCGTCTTCCTCGTCGCCCTCTTCAGAATCTTCGTCTTCGCGGTCCTGGTCCTCGTCCTCGAGATCGACCTCGACGGAACTCCCGGCGATGAGCGAGAGCTCCACCCTGTCCTCGTCGCTTGTCTCGGGACTCGGATCTCTCGGGTCGGCGCCGCAGTGCGGACACATGATCAAGGGCTTGCCGAAATCGTAAAACTTCCGGCCACACGCGTAGCAGTCCCACTTGGTGCCGAGATTGACCTTCGCCATTTTGAGCAGCCTCGAAAAACGGTCCTTGGCGGCCTCCCGGACACCGGGAACGCCCGCGACCGCGGAAGCTAGCAACGGCTCTCCGAAGCTGTCAAGAGGGCTTTTCTTGCTGGCCGCCAAAGCGCGGGGTAGCATCCCGCCCATGGCACGGAACCGCGATCTTCCCCGACTCCGCCGACTCCTTCTCCAGGCGTCCTGTCTTCTTCTCCTAGGGTTCGGCTGTCTGGCGCACGGCGACCAGCTTCCCGACCCTGAAGACCCGTCCCTCGAAGCCGGCGAGCGGGTGCGGGCCCTCCTCGAGAGGATCCGCATCGAGCAGGCCCAGCTCGAAACGCTGTCGGCCTCCTTCACCCAGCGCAAGGAAGGAAAGCTCCTGCTCGAGCCCGAGGTGTCGACCGGCAATTTCTGGTACCGAGCGCCAGATCGCGTGCGCTGGGACTTCGACGAGCCCGACCGCACCCGCATCGTGGTCAACGAAGGGCAGATGGTGACCTGGCATCTGGATCTCAAAAAGGCCGAGGTGCTGGAGGTCGGGAACAAGGCCGATCGGGTGATGCAGCTGCTTTCGGCCAGCAACTCGGTGGGCACCCTGCAGCGCTACTTCGACGTCACCGCGGCCTTTCCGGGCAACGTCGAGGCGCCCTACCGCCTCGACCTCGACCCGCGCTCGCGCCGCCTCAAGAAGCGCATCCGCTCGATGACAATCCACCTGCATCGCACCGGCTTCTACCCCGTGTATATCGAGTACGTGGAGCCCGACGGCGACACCACCGAGCTGACGTTCACGGACAGCGAGAAGAACTCCGCCCTCGAGGACTCGATTTTCACGGTGGATCTGCCGGCCGAGGTCGAGGTCAGCACCGTCGAACTCGGAAGCTAGAGCGGCCCGAAAACCGGCCTCCGAGCGCGGCCCAGGCCGCCTCCCGCGACCCGTCACCCGAGGCCCGCGAGCCTCCCGATTGCCTTGACTTCGCGACCGAGGTGCGAGAATGTGCGCTCTCCAGAACGTCGGCGATTCTGGCCAGGAATCCGTCTGCCGTCCGGCCTCGACGGATTCGCCCTGGACCCGCTGCCCGACCCGACCTCTACCTCGAGGAGCGAGCGGCGGCTTCAGCCCTCCCGGCCCATCGCCGCTATAGCCGTATCTTCCCAAGCAGCCCGGTTTCCGCTTTGTCCACGGCGCAGCGCGGCTCGACCCGACGCCGAGGGCAGCGATGAGACCTTGAGAGTCGCGGAGAGTCTTCGAACATGTTCCATCTCGGGTGGTTCTTGGCAGCAGCGCCGGTAGGCAACCCGCCTTCACTGGTGAGCACTCTGCTGATGCCGATGCTCCTCATCTTCATGGTCTTCTACTTTGTGTGGTGGCTTCCCACCCGCAAGCGGGAAAACATGCAGAACGAGTTTCTCGCCAACCTCAAGAAGGGCGACAAGGTCGTCACCACCAGCGGCCTGTACGGCAAAATCGTCAAAGTCGAAGACGACCTATTCGTTCTCGAGATTTCTGAAAACACCAGAGTGCGCGTCGCCAAACGCGCCATCGGCGGCCTGGAAAACGAGCCGGCCAGCCAAGACGGGGGACAGTGACATGGACCGCAACCTCCTCTACCGCGGACTGTTCATTCTCGGGATCGCCGCGGCGATGGCCTTTTTCGCCTATCCGCCCGACCAGAAGATCAACCTCGGTCTCGACCTCCAGGGCGGTATGCACCTGGTGCTCCGCGTCAAGACCGACGACGCTCTCGACGCCGAGACCGAGAACACCATCGACACCCTGCGCGGCGAGCTGGAGACCCGCAGCGTCACGGCCGATATCGACCAGCTCGACGGCACGACCTTCGAGGCCTCGGGCGTGCCGTCGGATCAGGACGACGACCTGCGGACCGAGGTCCTGGAGCGCTACATGCCGGGCTGGGAGATGAACCGCAGCGGCGACACCCTGCGCTTCTCCCTCACCAGTCAAGAGGCGAGCAGCATCCGGCAGCTCTCGGTCAACCAGGCCCAGGAAACGATCCGCAACCGCGTCGACAAATTCGGCGTGGCCGAGCCGATCATCCACGGGGAAGGCATCGGCAGCGACCGCATCGTGGTGCAGCTGCCCGGCGTCGACGACCCCGAACGGGTTAAGGCCATTCTGCAGTCCACCGCTTTTCTCGAGCTGCGCCTGGTGGTCGCCGGCACGAATTCGGCGCCCACCCGCCAGGACGCCATCGACAACCTGCCCGGCGGTCAGCTCACCGACGAGATCGAGATCATCCGCGAGGAGATCCGCGACGCCAACAAGCGGCCGATCGGCGAGGAGTGGTGGGCGATCGAGGCGCAGCGCGTGATCACCGGCCGCGACCTCAAAACCTCCCGCACCTCGACCGGCGAATTCGGCGAGCCGTCGGTGTCCTTCACTCTGACCCGCGAGGGCGGCGAAAGATTCGCCGAGGTCACCGGAGCCAACATCGGCCGCGGACTCGCCGTGGTGCTCGACGAGCAGGTGCAGTCGGTGGCCACCATCCGCGACCGCATTCGCGACCAGGGCGTGATCAACGGCAGCTTCACGCTGCAGGAAGTCCAGGATCTGGTCACCACCCTGCGCTCCGGCGCCCTGCCGGCGGGCCTCGAGATTCTCGAGGAGCGCACCGTCGGTCCGACCCTCGGCCGCGACTCGATCGAGAAGGGCCGGCAGGCCGGCATGATCGGCGGCATCTGCGTGGTGCTTCTGATGCTCCTCGTCTACCGCCTGACGGGGGTCAACGCGGTGGGCGTGCTGCTGCTCAACATCGTGATGGTGTTCGGCGCCCTGGCGCAGTTCGGGGCGACCCTGACCCTGCCCGGCATCGCCGGCATCGTGCTGACCATCGGCATGGCGGTGGACGCCAACGTGCTGATCTTCGAGCGCATTCGCGAGGAGCTCCGATCGGGGCGCACGGTCAAATCGGCGATCGAAGCCGGATTCGGCAAGGCGCTTTCCTCGATTCTCGACGCCAACGTCACCACTCTGATCGCGGCCATGTTCCTCTTCATGTTCGGCACGGGCCCGATTCGCGGCTTCGCCGTCACCCTCTCCGTGGGCATCTTCTGCTCGGTGTTCACGGCCGTCTTCGTCAGCCGCTTTCTCTTCGACCTCCGCTATTCGAACAAACAGCGGGTGGACGAGCTTTCGATCTGACGAGAGCCGGCGCTTTTCGTTCTCTCCTCTGCTCAAGACACCGAGGCATAGATACCAGCCATGCAGTTTCTCACTGACTCCAAAATTCCGTTCATGAAATACCGCCACATCTTCGTGTGGCTATCGGTGGCGCTGTTGGCGGTGACGGTCGGGGAATTGATCTTCCTCGGTGGCCTCAACTTCGGCATCGACTTCAAGGGCGGCACCCAGCTGACCCTCAAGATGCGCGACGCGGTGGCGGTCGACGATCTGCGCAACGCGCTCTCGGACGCCGGCCTTCGCGACGCGCAGATTCAGACCTATGGCGCGCCGGAAGATAACGAGCTGCTGATCAAGATGCCGGTCAAGGAAGGCAGCGAAGAAGGCACCTCGGCCGAGGTCAACGCCGCCCTCGACGCCTCGCTCAACGCCGACCGCGGCGAGCGCCTCGACCTCAACCTGCGCGGCAGCGGCGCCATCGCCGCCCTGCTGCAGCAGGCTGATCCCGACGCCAAGGCAGGCGAGGGCCTCGAGGCGGCACAGGACTACTACGAGACCGTGGCCGACGCGGTGATCGAAAAGCGCCGCGAGGTCACCATCCTGACCTCTTTCGACCAGGTGCGAGAGTCCGAGGGCCTCTCCGAGGCAGCGGCCAGCACGCTCGAGAGCGAGGCCTATCTCGGCCACTTCCTGGTGCGCTCGAACGAGAGCGTGGGTCCGCAGATCGGTTCTGAGCTGCGCACCAAGGGCTATCTGGCGGTGATCATGTCGCTGATCGGCATGCTGATGTACATCTGGTACCGCTTCGAGCTGCGCTTCGGCGTGGGCGCCCTGGTGGCGGTCTTCCACGATTTCCTGATCACCCTGGGCCTCTACGCCCTGATGGACTTCGAGTTCAACCTGCCGACCATCGCGGCCTTCCTGACCCTGGTGGGTTATTCGGTGAACGACACCGTGGTGATTTTCGACCGCGTGCGCGAGAACATGCGGCGCTTCCGCCGTCGTCCGCTCGAGCAGCAGATGGATCTCAGCATCAACCAGACCCTCTCGCGTACCGTGCTGACCTCGGGCACCACGCTGCTGGTGGTCGGGAGCCTCTTCTTCGCAGGCGGCGAGGTGCTTCGTCCCTTCGCCTTCGTGCTCCTGATCGGCGTGATCATTGGGACCTATTCCTCGATCTTCGTGGCCAGCCCCTTTGCGCTGCTGTGGGAGAAGTGGACCGGGGGCGACGAGAAGGCCGACGGTAAAGCTCGTCCTGCTAAGTCGGAGCGTCAGCCGGCGGTCTGAGGCTTTTTTCTTTGCCGAGGGTTTCGTCTTGCCGAGGGTTTCGCGGAGAGGGCGCTGCCTAGAGGCGCCCTCCGCTGCGTCGCCCGGTGCTCTCCCTCGGCCCCCCTCAGAACTCGCTCGGCCATCCGAATAGACGATGAGGTCCCCCAAGGGGGTGGACCCTTCGCCGCGCTGGACCCGCCGATACCCGGCGGACTCCCCGCGGCGCTTCCCGTCTTCCGCCCGAATCCGTTTCCAAAGATGGGGACGATCCGCTCGGACAGCTTCGGGGGGCCGAGTGGAGAGCCCCCGGCTCCTGATCGCTCCGGGCTTCGGTGGCTGCCGTTAGGGCCCTTGCCCTCTCGGTGCTCGGACGCCTAGACCCATGAGCTGACTTCTAACTGGGCTGGGAAACAGGTGCCAGCACGGCAGCGACTCCACGGAGCGATCGAGAAGACCGGGGGTGCGAACACGGGTCCGAACTTGTCTGAGCAGTCGGTCTCGGCTCTGGAGACGTGCGGGGCAGTCTGGTGGGCCTGCGAAGGCTGGCGGGGCAAAGCGGCGGTCTCGGAACGGCGAA
>JBCCLG010000285.1:0-6905 GCA_039027015.1 Acidobacteriota bacterium
GGCGAGGGCGACGAGGGCCGCAAAGGCGAGGCGCTGCTCGAGAGTCTCTTCTTCCATGCCCTTAGCGCAGCAGCAAGATCGAGACCAGGCTCTGGCCGGCCCTTCGGACGATCGCCGGCGCCGCCGCGTCTGCTTCAGGGGACACCCTCGGGCGCGGGGTGTCCTTGTTGGCGGACACCCGCCGACCCTCCGATGGACTTCCTATCGGTAGTAGCCCGTGGTCGAGCGCACGCGGAGGCCGGGCCGGGTGGTCTCGACCACGAGCCGCCTGAACGCGCCGGGCTCGCCGCCGGGCTCCACGCGGTGCACCAGCAGGTATTGCGAGCGCAGCTCTTCCTCGATTTGGCGGTAGACCTCGTCGAGCCGCGAGGTGCCGCGGATCGTAAACAGCCGCCCGCCGCTCGAGCGCGCCAGACTCTCGAGACCGCTGCGGGTCTCGGCGGTGGCGGTGCCGATCAGAATCGGGTAGACAGCGAGCCCGGCGCGCAGGGCGTTCTCCCGCGCCTCGCGCACCCCGAAGGTGCTCTCGACGTCGCTGCCGTCCGAGAGCAGCACCAGGGCCCGGCGCCCCTCGTGGCCGCCGATATAGCCACCGGCAAAGACCACCGCGTCGAAGAGGCGCGTGCCCCCCCAGGCGTCGAGGCCGCTGGCGCCGAGCTGCAGCCTGGCCACCTGGCTGGTGAACGGAACGGCGAGGGAAAGATCGTGATTGAAGGTCAGGAGGGCCGCCTGGTCTTTTTCGGTCAAAACGGTCTTGAAGAAGCGCCGCGCGCTGTCGACCGCGGTCTCCAGACGGTCGCGCATCGAGACCGAGGTGTCCATGGCGAGAATCACCTGCAGAGGCAGATTCTCCACGGCATCGAAGCGCTCGAGGGGCCGCTCCTCGCCCTCCTCCTGGAGCCTGAAGTCTCCGGCCCCGAGGCCCGTCACCGGGCGACCCGAGGCGTCGAGCACGGTGGCGTAGGTCTCGATCCAGCGCACCTGGATCTTCTCCGTCGAGCCCGCGGGGTCGAGCACCAGGAGGTCTTCGCTGGACTCGCCGGACGCCGCCGCCCTGGCCACCGCCCGGGCGAAACCTCGAGCGCCGGCCGCGCCAGCGGGCAGGGCGGCCCGATAGGGCGGCTCTTCACGCACCGCGATCAGGGCGTCATCGAGGAAGAAATCCACGCGCACCGCGCCCTCATCCTCCGGCGGGGCCTCGACCCTCGCCACCAGCTCACCGCGCTCGGCCTCGAAGGACAGGGCCACCTTGAGCGGCTTCTCGGGCCGCACCCGGTAGCTCGCCTGGGCCACCGCCCGACCGCCGGCGTCAAAGGCCGTCGCCTCAATCCGGTGCTCCGCGGGCTTATCGCCAAAGTCGAGACGCACGGCGAAGGGCGCCGCGTCATCGCTCCGGGGCGGGCCGCCGTCCACCGACACCTCCACCCGCCGCGCGCCCGAGCCCACCGTCACCAGCCGCACTTCGACCTCGCCCACCGGGTTCTCGGCCAGGGGCAAAATCTCGAGCCCGGGAAAGGTCACCAGGCTGACCACCCGCTTGCGGGTCAGCTCGCGCAGGGGCGCGGCGGCTCCCTCGGGGCGCAGGTCGTCGGTGATGCGCGGCTCGTCGCCCGGCGTCGGCACCCGCAGCTCGAGATCCTTGCGCAGGATCGCGAGGCCTCTCGAGTCCTCGAGGCGCAGGCGCATTTGGTAGGTGCCCGGGCGCAGGCGACGGTAGAGATCGAGGGAGAGGGCCTCGGTGGTCGGCGGCGGACCCATCAGATGGTAGACCTGCTCGAAGCGCTGGGCGACGTGGCTGCCGAGGCGCAGCTCGCCGATCAGAACCAGGCGGTCGAAGAGCTGACCGGCGGCGCCGCGCCGCAGAGCGTCGGTGGGTACCGCCATGCGCGCCACCATGAGCAGCTTGGAGGCGTCGCGACCGGGAAAGCCCACGGCCACCGAGTCCGCCAGGCGGTCGCCGGGCAGGGCGAGGGCGCCGGCCTCGAGGTCGCGGGCGAAGGCCTCGAGCCATCCGGATCGCGGGGCGCCCGGCGCGACGCGCGGCGCCAGCTGATCGAGGTCGAGGGCGTCGCGCAGCGCCGTCGCCATCACCCTCTCCTCCGCCGCTCCGGTGCGGAAACACGAGCGTTCGCGAGCGAAGGAGAGAATCTGCCCGAGATTGCGCCGCTGCCAGGGCGTATCGCTCTCGGACAGCTCGCCGAGACCCCGGCCAGGCGCCCAGCTCCTGAACAGGCCGTCCGCCGCGTCGTAGTCGCGCAGGAAGACGAGATCGAATCCCGCGCGGTCCGCGCCCTCAAGGCCCAGGGCCCGGGCCTGGTGGGCGTCGTAGCGCCAGACGCGCAGCGGCCGCAAAACGCCTCGGCAGCCGCCAAAAATCTGGATGCGCGCCGGCGGTCCGGCGATCATGAGAGCCCGGGCGCGGTCGCCCGCAAGACCCCCGAGCCGGCGCCGAGCGTTGGCGAAGCGCCGCCACCAGAGCGCCGCATCGACCCGCGGGCCTCCCTCCTCCGCGGAATCCAGGCGGGCCTGCCAGAAGGCGTGCATGAAGAGATCCCGCTGTCGATCGCTTTCGAGGGCTGAATAGGCGGCGATCTCCGCATCGTCGAGAAAGGGGCTCGCGGCCTCGAGCCACTGGCCGTAGAAGTCCGAGAGGGCCGGAATCTCGACCTTGCCCATGCGAGCCGACGCGGCGCTCGCGCACAGTCCCCCGAGCGCCGCCGCCACGAGCGCGGCGAGGGCCACGGGAACCGCCTTGAAAATACGCCTAGGCATCATTCAGGGCAAATTCTATGCAGAGTCGATGCCCGCGGTCGCCGCAGGGCCGAAACCCCCGTAATAGCGGCTGTAAGGCACCCGTGAGATCTTGAGTGCATGGCGGAAGGATCGACCGCCGCCAACCGAGGAAGGAGAGTTCGATGAAAGACACCCATAACGCTACGGAAAGCAGACAGCGCCTCGAGCTCGCCCTGTGGGCCATCTTCGCGGTGGTCGCCTTGGTTTACACCTACATGCTCTGACGTTCCGTTTCTGCCCATTTCCGAGGAATCACCTGACTCTTTTCACTCGAGCGTTGCGTAATTGAGGCCGGCCTCCGTCCAAAGGCCGCTTACCTCGAGCGATACGCGCTCGCCTGAAGACCCGGCCGCATCAGGCCCTCTTTTATTCCTTTCTTTTCCAAATCGAGCCACGGCTCGAAAATAGCTTCCTCAAGCCGGAAGCCCGCTCTCATCCTTTCTTTCCGGCCTTTGAGCTTTCTTCTTAGATTCCCGGCTCTGCCCAGTCCCCAACCCCTGAAGCCAAGTCCACCTCACCCCCTGGCCCAAGCCATGCCTTTACCTCCTCACCCCACCCTTTCTCCCCTCTTTTAGACCTCCTTGCCTTGGCCCTCCGGTCGGATCGTGCCTGCGGGACGCCGACCGATCTATTCCGAGATTTGATCCACACGCCCGCCGACTGCCGCCAGACATTCGGCTGGACTCTCGGCCCTCGCGCCCGGCGCCCTTAGCGCCGGGCCTTTTATTTTGGGTCGATGGGAGTAGAGCCTGAGCCGTTCGTATACTGAGAACGCGGCGGTAGCCTGAGCCGCCGGCCCCACAAGGCGCTCTCCGATGGTCTTCAGCTCGAATCTCTTCATCTTCTACTTCCTCCCGCTGGCGCTTCTGGCGCACGCCGTCTGCTGGCGCCTGCTGCCCAGAGCGGCGCGGCACCTGGGTCTGCTGCTCTCGAGCTACGCCTTCTACGCGTGGTCGAACCCGGCCTTGGTGCTGATCCTGCTCTTCTCGACCGCGGTCGACTACGCCTGCGGTCTCGCCCTCGATCGGCCGGGGGCGAGCGAGCGGCGGCGGCGCCTCGCGGTCACGGCCTCCGTCGCGACCAACCTCGGGGTGCTCGGCTTCTTCAAATACTTCAACTTCGGCGTCGAAACCTGGAATCGCGCCCTCGGGGCGGCCGGTCTCGAGGGCTATGCGGTGGAGGACGTTCTGCGCGTCGCCCTGCCCTTGGGGATCAGCTTCTACACCTTCCAGTCGATGAGCTACACCCTCGACGTGTACCGGGGCCGGGCCCGGGCGCTCGCCAACCCGATCGACTTCGCCTGCTACGTCGCGATGTTTCCCCAGCTGGTGGCGGGGCCGATCATCCGCTTTCGCGAGGTCGCCGACCAGCTGCAGGAAAGGACCCACGGCCTCGAGAAGGCGGCCCGGGGCGCCGCCTTCTTCTGCCTGGGCATGGCCAAGAAGATCCTCCTCGCCAACCCCTGCGGCCAGGTCGCCGACCTCGCCTTCGAGGCCCGGGCGCTCACGATGCTCGACGCCTGGCTCGGCATCGTCGCCTACGCCTTTCAGATCTACTTCGACTTCAGCGGCTATACCGACATGGCGATCGGCCTCGGCCTGATCCTCGGCTTCCAATTCCCCAAGAACTTCGACTCGCCCTATCGCGCCACCTCGATCACCGACTTTTGGCGGCGCTGGCATATGTCGCTCTCGCGCTGGCTGCGCGACTACCTCTACATTCCCCTGGGCGGCAACCGCCGGGGGCGAGGCCGCACCTACGTGAACCTGATGATCGTCATGCTGCTCGGCGGCCTGTGGCACGGCGCCGCCTGGACCTTTGTGGTGTGGGGTCTGCTGCACGGCCTGCTGCTGACCGCCGAGCGCCTGGCGAGAGATCGAAGAGCCGGGCGCCCATCAGCCGGGCGCCTTCACGCGGTGCGGGTGGCCTGGACTTTTCTCCTGGTGCTCATCACCTGGGTCTTCTTTCGCGCCGAGACGCTGCCGGACGCGATCGCCTACCTCGTCGCCATGCTCGGCCAGGGCGCGCCGCCGGGTGAAGCCGCGGCCGCCGCGGCGCTGGTTTCAGGGGTGCTGCGGGCGCCCTATCTGCTCGCCACCCTCGCTCTTTCGGCGCTCATCGTGTGGCGAGCGCCGCAAACCTGGGACTACGTCGAGCGGCTCTCCCCGCCGAAGGTCGCCGTCCTGCTCGCTCTTTTGACGACTTCGCTGCTGATGATGAACGTTCAGGGCTACAATCCCTTTCTCTACTTCATCTTTTAAAGACATGCCGCCGCTGCCGCCGCCCCAAACGCCCCCCCGCGCCGCCGCCGATCCGGAACCTCGCTCGGACGACACCCGCGTTCTAGAAGACGCCTCTTCCGCGGCTGTGGCCGGCGAAGAGTCCTCCTGGTCTGCCGGCGCCGTTCGCTGGAGCGAGCCACAGCTCGACAGCCAAATCGGCCCCTTCCGGCTGCTGAGCTTTCTCGGACGCGGCGGCATGGGCCAGGTCTATAAGGCCGTCGACACGCGACTCGACCGCGTGGTGGCTCTCAAGCTGCTCCTGCCCGGCCCTCCGGCGCTCGAGCAGCGCTTTCAGCGGGAGGCCCGGGCGCAGGCCAATATCGACCACGAGGGGGTGTGTAAGGTCTTTGAGGTCGGGTCCGCCGACGGTCGCCCGTTCATCGCCATGCAGTACCTCGACGGGCTGACCCTCGGCGACGCCGCCGAGCACCTCACCCTGGAGGAGAAGGTGCTGGTGATGGGGCAGGTGGCCGAGGCCATCCACGCGGCCCACCTCCTCGCCCTGGTGCATCGCGATCTCAAGCCGGGCAACATCATGGTGCAGCGCCGAGAGGGTGCGCTCAAGGCCCTGGTGCTCGATTTCGGCATGGTGCGCGAGAGCGGCGACGCCCAGCTGACCGTGACCGGCGAGGTTCTCGGCAGCCCCTCCTACATGGCGCCGGAGCAGCTCGAGGGCGATCTGGCGGCGATCGACCGGCGCACCGACGTCTACGGTTTAGGAGCCGTCTTCTACGAGATCCTGGTCGGACGACCGCCGATCGAGGGCAAAAACGTCATCGATACCCTGCGCCGGGCGGCCACCGAGGACCCCGCCCTGCCGCGCTCCCTGCGCCCCGAGATTCCTCCGGATCTCGAGTGGATCGTGCTGCGCTGCCTGGAAAAAGACCCGACGCGCCGCTACCGCTCCGCCGTCGAGCTGATCGAGGACCTCGAGCGCTTCCGCGCCGGCGAGCCCGTGCAGGCGCGCCAAAGCACCTGGCGCTACCGCTGGGAGAAGCGCATCAGGCGCCGCTGGCGGATCTACCTGGCCGCCGCCCTGGCCGGGCTCGCGGGTCTCGGCGTGATTTGGAACGATCTCGAGCGGCGCTACGAATCGCGCGAAAAGGCGCGCCTGGCGGCCTTTTTCATGGCCGAAGTCAACGAGCTGGAGTGGCGTCTGCGGGTCGCCTCGGTGCTGCCCCTCCACGACACGCGCCCCGAACGCGAGCGCCTGAGGGAGCGGCTCGAGAAGGTGGAGCAGCGCGTGGCGGAAGCCGGCGAACTCGCCGAGGGTCCCGGATATTTCGCCCTCGGGCGCGGCTATCGGGCGCTCGGCGAGACGGACCTCGGTTTCAGGTACCTCGAGAAATCGCGCGCCGCGGGCTTTGAAGACCCCAGCCTCTTCATGAGCCTCGGCCTGGCCTATGGCGAGCAGTACGAAGAGAGCCTGGCCGACCTCGACCTGGAGCCCGACTCGGCGGCGCGCAGCGCCGAGACGCGCCAGGCCGAGGAGCGCTACAGAACCCAGGCCATCGCCTTTCTCAACCGGGCGCGGGCGGGCGGGCGCGAGGAGTCCGCCTGGATCTCCGCCAACCTGGCGTTTTACGAATCGCGCTGGGACGTGGCGCTGGCGGCGCTCCAGGACGTCGAGGAAACCAGCCCTTGGCTTTACGAGACGCTCTGGCTGCGCGGCGCCATCCTGCACAAACAGGCCCTCGAGGCCCTCGGCGAGGGGCGGGATGAGCAGGGACTCGAATTTCTCGACAGGTCCGAGGAAGTTTTGCGCCAGGCGGTGCGAGCCGGTGAAAGCGATCCGCGCCCTTACGCCGAGCTGTGCGATCTCATGGACAC
>JBCCLG010000286.1:0-6892 GCA_039027015.1 Acidobacteriota bacterium
GCGCGAAGATACGCTCACCTCAATCGACTGAAGATGCTCGAAGCCGTCGCGATCCTCTTCGAAGAGCTCTTTCGAGTGTCTTCCGACGCTTCGACCTTCATCTCCTGCGACCACAACCATGTCGAGAAGGAAACACACTTCAACAAGAGTCTGTGGGTCCACCGAAAGGGCGCTCTGCGGGCCGACAAAGGCGAGAAGGGCATGATCCCTGGCTCCATGGGAACGCCCAGCTTTCACGTCACGGGCAGGGGCTGCGCGCGCGCTCTGCGTTCCAGCTCCCACGGCGCGGGTCGGGTGATGAGCCGCGGAGAAGCGAAAAGAGCCGTCAGCGTCCACCAATTGAAGCAGCAGATGGGCTCTGTGTTCTTTGATCCTCGACTCTGCAACCGCCTGCGCGACGAGGCTCCGGCTTCCTATAGGGACATCGTCCGGGTGATGCGCGCCCAGCGCGAGCTGACCCGGATCGACCGCCGCCTGCAGCCTGTGTTGAGCTATAGGGGGACCTGAAGACCTGAGGCCTCGCGCTCGCCGCCTCATGAACTGAGGCAGCTCGCTCCGCCGGCTCTGCGCCTTCGGCGCGAGCTGCCGGGTTCTCCTTCAAACCGAAGGGGCTCAGGCGCGCCAGAGGCGCGAAAACCAGCCCGAGGGCGCGGCGTCGACGGCGGCGCCGCCGGCCACCTCGCGAGCCCCCAGGGCCAGGAGCTTCGCTTCGACCGCCGCAAGCCCGGCCTGCCGGGCCGCCTGCAGAGGGACGAGCCCCTCGAAGTCGGAGATCAGGTTGGGATCGGCGCCGCTCTCGAGCAGATAGAGCGCCACCGCCTCCCGTTTCGCCAGGATGCTCGACACCAGCGCGGTGCCCAGAATCTCCGGATGCACGTAGTCCACGTCGACGCCTCGCTCCACGTGGTACTCGACCCGATCGAGGTCGCCCTCCGTCGCCGCGCTGAACATATCTTTCCAGTCTCCTGCCGACACCGTTTCTCCTATCCGGTAGAGAAGGCTTTCGCGACTTCCGGCTCGAAATAGCCCGTCGCTCGCGTCTTAGGATAAACGCTCAGCTTCACGGGGAGCGGAGCGGGCGCTGACTCAAGCGAGTGAAGCGCTCTCAAGGTTCGGGGTCGGCCAAGGCCTGCCCGTGGAGGTGCAGGGCGTCGACGAGGGCGGCGATGGCCGGGCGTCCACCGGCGTCTTGACGCCACACCGCGAAGACCTGCCGCTCCAGGGCCGGGGCTACGGGAACGATGCAGACGCCCTCTGGCAAAACGCCGCGGCCGAGGCGTGGGAGCACGGCAGCACCCAGGCCCGCGTTGACGAGAGCGATTTGGGTGGCGTGCTCGAGGGCCGTATGGACGATTTGGGGTTCGATACCTAAACCGCGAAGGGTCAGAACCAACCAATCGTGGCAGATCGAGCCTCGGGGCCAGCTGATCCAGACCTGGTCATGAAAATCTTCGAGGCGCACGGACTCTCGGTCCGCCAAGGGATGACCCACAGGCAAAGCCAGGTCCGCGGAATCGGTGAACAGGACCTCCCGAGCGAGCTGATCTGAGATCTCCAGGGGAGCGTTGGCCCAGGCAACGACGACTGAAAGATCCAGCGTGCCTCGGGAGACGCCGGCGAGAGCCTGCTCGGGCTCCAGCTCTCTCACCTCGACGGTGAGACTCGGATGGTTCTCCCGGAGCCGAGGCAGAACCCTCGGGATCAGGCTGCGCGCCGCGGTGGCAAAGGTTCCGATCGTCAGATTTCCGACAACGGCACCTTTCCTTTCTTCCAGGTCGGCTTCTGCGCGTTCCACCAGGGAGAGGATTTGGTCCGCGTGGGTCACCAGGAGACTGGCTGCATCTGTCAGGCGCACCCCACGGCCCTGCCGCTCCAGGAGCTTCTGGCCGGTTTCCTTTTCCAGCTTGCTTAGCTGCTGGGAAACGGCCGAGGCCGTGAGATAGAGGGCCTCGGCGGCTCGGCTGATCGAGCCGTGCTGGGAGACCGCCTGGAGCGTGCGGAGGCGCTGCAGATCCATCATTTTAGAGATTCTACAGTAATACCGTAAGAAAGTTTCGCTTGTCTTATGTTTTGAATGCCCTCATTCTGTTCCGGAACTTGAGGAGAGAGCCATGCGCATGAAGAAAGCCTTGAGACAAGAGAAAACCGGTTGGAAACAAAATCTGGGGAGGGCAGGCCTCGTCGCGGAGTCTTCCCGACCTAGGCTCATCGCCACCGCCGAAGGGACCCGCTCGATGGCTTTCGGACCGGCAGAGTGGACGCTCCTGGCGAGCATCGCTTTGATTTGGGGATCTTCCTTTCTCTGGATCGATATTGGGCTCGAGGGCCTTCGCCCCGGAGTCATCGCCACCGGCCGAGCGCTGCTCGGCGCTGGCGTCATCCTGTGTTTCCCCCAAGCCCGGGCACCCGTGAAGCGCTCGGACCTGGGCCCGATTGCCCTGATGGGGATACTTTGGATGGGTATCCCCCTCGTTCTCTTCCCGATGGCTCAAGAGCGGGTCGACTCGTCCGTCGCGGGAATGATCAACGGAGCGGTGCCGCTGACCACCGCCGCCTGGGCCACGCTCCTGCTCAGGCGTCTTCCAGGCCCGAATCAAAGGCTGGGCCTCCTGGTGGGTTTCGGCGGCGTGGTCGCCATAGCCCTACCCCAGCTCGCCGCCTCAAAATCCACGGCTTTGGGGGTTGGCATGATCGCCTTCTCGGTCGTCCTCTACGGACTGGCGGCCAACCTGGCGGTACCGCTTCAGCAGCGCTACGGGACCCTCCCGGTGCTCTTCCGAGCCCAGCTGATTTCACTCTTGGTGGTGGTGCCGTTCGGAATCGCCGACTTGCCGGGCTCGACGTGGAGCACGAGGTCTCTTCTGGCGATGATTCCCCTTGGAACCCTCAGCACGGGCCTCGCTTTCGTCCTGATGATGGCCCTAGCCGGACGGGTCGGCAGCACCCGCGGATCGGTGCCCATCTACCTGACGGCACCGGTTGCCGTTGCGCTCGGCGTTGTCGTTCTTGGGGAGGCGGTGCACCCGGCGGCGATCGCGGGGACGGCTCTGGTCATCCTGGGAGCCTGGTTGGCCTCCCGCCGAGATGCGAGCAGCCCAGAGAGTGAACCGGGCGCCGACGCCGCCGACGCTCTCGAGGAGCGTCGGCGGGAGGTCGGTTAAGCTGACCTTTCATGCGCCAGATCACGTCGCTCTTCGTTTGGAAGGTGGTCCGTCAGGTCGACGCTGAGGCCGAACGGGAGGCCCTTCTCAAGTCGATCGGCCTCGACCCTTCAGAGCCCGTCGACCCTTCTCGCATGGTCTCTGCCGGGGAGTACTACCGCTTCTTCGAGCGCTGCGCCGCCGCGGACTCCAGGGGCTGGACCCTGCCGCTCCGGGTGGGGGCCTCCATGCGCTGCGACGAGTACGGCGCCTTTGGACTGGCCTGGAAGTCGGCGACGAGTCTGCGGGGCTCCTACCGGCGTGCGGAGCGCTACGCTCGGGTGCTCACCAGCGTCTCGACCTACGAGATGCAGCCCTCGGAGAACGGAGTATTCATGCACCTCCACCGGGACGGCGAGCGCACGCTCGGCCTCCGGCTGTCGAACGAGGCCACCCTCGCGAGCATCGTTTCGATCAGCCAGCAGGCCTCTGCGGGAGAATTTCAGCCCCTCGAGGTGCACCTCAAGCACTCGGCCCCGGGCCCGACCTCCGACCACGAGGCCCACTTCGGCTGTCCGGTGCACTTCGCGTCGGGTCGAGATGCGCTCAAGGTTTCTGAGGAGGCTCTCGCAGCGCCGAATAGAGTTGGGGATTCGGGGATCGTTCAATTCTTCGACTCCGTCCTCAAGGCCGACGTCACCAAGCTGGAGGAAGAGAACTCCTTCGAGCGGCGGGTTCAGGACCGCATCTCGCGATCCCTGAGCGAGGGAATCCCGCCGATTTCGGAGGTCGCCCGGCACTTCGCCATGAGCGGCCGAACCCTGCAGCGCCGACTCTCGGAGCACGGCCTCTCCTACCAGCAGCTGGTGAACGAGACCCGGCAAATCCTGGCCAGGCGGCTGCTCCGAGAAACCCGCTACTCGCTGGCAGAGGTCGCCTTTATGACCGGCTTTGCGGAGCAGAGCTCCTTCACTCGCGCCTTCAAGCGCTGGTCTGGCCAGTCGCCGCGCGCCTACCGACTCGCCCGGCGCGACGAGAGCCCCTAAGGGCCCGGCAACCGCCGACGGTGAGCCCTCGCTGCGAGATCTCCGAGAGACTCCCCTTGTGGCGCCTTCGGACAAAAGTCCGGCATCCGGCGTCAAGAAACGACTCGCCGGCTTCCCTAATCTTGATGGGGTCAACGGCACACGCCGATCCAACACAAACTCGATAAGGGAAAAAACCATGGAAAATCTTGACAGCTCCTCGCCTTCGAAGGGTCTCACGCTGGTACTCGGCGCGACCGGAAAAACCGGCCGGCGGGTGGTCGCTGGCCTCAGGGCCAGGAAGCTGCCGGTCCGTCTGGGCTCTCGCTCCGCTCAACCCGCCTTCGACTGGAACGGCGAGTCGGGCTGGGACGCCTGCCTCGACGGCGTCGAAGCGGCCTACATCACCTACTCGCCGGATCTGGCAGTGCCGGGAGCCCAAGACGCCGTTCGGGCCTTCGTCCGCCGAGCGGAGCATCACGGCGTGAAGCGCCTGGTTCTGCTGTCGGGCCGCGGCGAGGAGGAGGCCCAGGCCTGCGAGCGCATCGTGCAGAACGGCGGACCGGACTCCACCATCGTTCGCGCCAGCTGGTTCCATCAAAATTTCTCGGAGGGAGCCTTCGTCGACATGGTGCTCTCCGGCCAGCTGGTTCTGCCCGCCTGCGAGGTCCAGGAACCCTTCGTCGACGCCGATGACATCGCCGACGTGGCCCTCGCGGCGCTCACCGAAGAGGGACACGCCGGGGAGGTCTACGAGGTCACCGGTCCGCGCCTGATGACCTTTGAGGACGTGGCGGAAGAGCTCTCGAGGGCCGCCCAGCGAGAGATTCGCCGAATCTCCGTGCCGCACGAGGCCTTTGTAGAGGGCGTCCGCGACTCCGGCGCGCCCGAGGAGATCGTGTGGCTGATGGACTACCTCTTCTCCACCGTGCTCGACGGCCGGAACGCCCATCTGGCCGACGGCGTGCAGCGCGCCCTCGGACGCCCGCCCAAGGACTTCTCCGCCTACGCCCGCGAGGTGGCCCGCAGCGGTTTGTGGAAAGCCACGGCTTAAGCCTTTCCCCCCCTCTACGACAGCGAGAACGCACCCATGGAACCTTTGGAAATAGGACTCGTCACCGCCGCGCTCCTGTGCTCCCTGGTAGCCGGCCTGGTCTTCGCCTTCGCCAGCGTGGCCATGCCGGGCCTCGGCACCCTCGGCGACCGAGAATTCCTGCGCGCCTTTCAGGTCATCGATCGCGTGATTCAGAACAACCAGCCCCTCTTCATGCTGGTGTGGGTCGGCTCCGCCTTGACCCTCGGAGCCTCAGCCGTCCTCGGCTTCTGGCGCCTGGAGGGTCTCGACCTGGTCCTCCTGATGATCGCAGCCGCCGTTTACTTCGCCGGCGTGCAGGCGCCCACCGCCGCGATCAACATCCCCCTCAACAACCGCCTTCAGACCCTGGAGCTTGAGACGATGGACGATCGGGCCCTCGCCGAAGCCAGGGCGCAGTTCGAGCCGAGGTGGAATCGCTGGAACCAGATTCGAACCGTGCTCGCGACGCTGACCTCGGCGCTGCTCATCCTGCTCGTCCTGCGCCTCTGATTTCTCTGTGCCGGGGCGCGGCGGCGCCTACCTCGGCATGGGGAAGAGCGCCTCCAGGACCTCGGCCATCCGGCCCTGCCACATGCCCCAGCCAAAGCCGTCGTCGCTCTCGATGACGCGCGGGCGATAGCCGTTCTCCTCGAGCCTCGCCACCAGGCTCCTGGCGTCTCTGCGGGCGTCAAAGTCCCAGAAGGGATAAAAGCGATCGTAGGAGCTCCAGTGAAACACCAGCTCGAGATCGTGCCTCTCGCCCGAGACCGCGGCGAGGAGTTTTTCCTCGAGCGCGCCGTGCTCGTAGGACTGGCCGGCGGCACGGGAGACGGTCTCCGGGTGATGCAAAGCGAGAAACATGGAGGCGAAGCCAGCGCCGCCGTAGAAATCCTGCCCCATCACCCCGCGGGACTCGCGGCGGGCGTCGGTGCGAAAATTTTCGTCGATCAAAGGAATCAGCTCCTCGACCTGGGCGCGGGCGTAGTCGGCGGTCTTGAGACCGCCAAACTCGCCCCCGCCCTCCTGGGGCACGAACGCGACGATCACCGGCGCGACCGTGTCGCCGATCAGGTTGTCGAGGCTTTTGTCCATCTCCCCCCTCGAGATCGCCTCGGCCGCGTCGTTGACCACCAGAAGGGGGTAGCGACGGCGAGTGCCGCTCTCGCCGTAGCCCGCCGGCAGGTAGATCTGGAGCTCGCGCTCGTTGCCGAGCAGCTCGCTTTTCCACTGCAGAGTCTCAACGCTGCCCCGCTCGCCCTCGGGATCGCGCAGATGGGCCGGAGCCTGCCAGCCCGGGGTCGCGAGCAGCGAGTCCTCGCGGCCCTCAGGGCCCGTCTTCCGGGGATTGCGCGGGTCGGTCATCCGTTCGTCAAAGACCACGTACCGATACGTGAAAACGGCCTTTTCTGGCAGCTCATAGCTCCGGAAATAGAAGTCCGTGCCCTCCACCCGATGCATGGGGTGCTCGGTAGCGCCGGGAATGAAGTTGGCGGCAAGGGCCAGGTCCGCAACTTCGCCGCGGTAGACGAAGTGCACCAGCGTGCCCTCGAAAATCGGCAGGGTTTCCTGCTCGGCCAGGAAGCGATCGATCCTCTGGCCCTTATTCTCCGCCGCCTCGAGCTTCTCTATGAAAACGCCGAACTCCCCGAGCA
>JBCCLG010000287.1:0-6891 GCA_039027015.1 Acidobacteriota bacterium
CCGAGCTTCCGCGGCATGAATATTCTGACCCCCACCGTGTGGAACGACTCGGTGCTCACCTCGACCTACCGCAACAGCTCGTTTCTCTACCGCATCGGCGAGGGTGAAGCGGGCGGCTTCGAGGTCGAGCAGGGCTGGACCAACGAGGCCCAGGCCTATATGTCCTCGCCGGTCGTGGTGGCCGACACCGCCTATATGCACCTCGGCAACGGCAGGCTGACGGCCATGAGCCTGGCCACCGGCGAACGCCACTGGACCAGTAAGCCGTTCGGCAAGTATTGGTCGATGGTGCGCCAGGGAGAGCGCATTCTGGCGCTTGACTCGGGCGGCGAGCTGATTCTGATCGAGGCGTCCCCGGACGAGCTCAAGGTGCTCGACCAGCGCGAGATCAGCAGCAGCGAGACCTGGGCATACCTCGCCGTGGCCGGCGATCAGGTGGTGATTCGCGAGCTGAACGGCCTGACCGTTTGGCGTTTCGGCGACTCGAGCGCGGGCCGGAGCGACTCCCCCTCGGCGGTCAGCGCGGCGTCTTTCGGATCTTGGCCTTGAGCGCCGCCAGGCGCTCGGCGAAGAAGGGCTGACCGAGCGACCACGCCTGCGGCCCCAGCTCGCGCTCCACCGCGAGGTCGTGGCCGCCGGGCAGGCTGGCCGTATCGCGCAGCGTCGCCTTGACCTCGCGCACCAGGGGCTTGGGGGCCGAGGCGACGCGGGCGGCCAGGGCGCGGGCCGAGGCCACAAGCTCGTCGTCCGCCACCGCCGACCAGGCCAGGCCGCAGCGCGCCGCCTGCTCGCCGTCGAGGCGCTCGCCGAAGAGCACCATGGCGGCCGCCAGCTGCGAGCCGCCGACCTTCTGCAGCATGTGGGTATGGCCGCCGCCCGGATGCAGGCCGAGGTCGAGAAAGCGGCAGTCGAAGCGCGCCGAGCGGGCGGCGATGCGCACATCGCACGCCAGGGCCAAATTGAGGCCGGCGCCCACCGCCGGGCCGTTGACCGCCGCCACCGAGGGCAGGCTCGAGCGCGAGACGCACAAAAAGCCCTCGTAGATGAGCTTCAGCCCCTCGCGCGCGGAAGCCTCGAGGTGGGAGAGATCGGCGCCGGCGCAAAAGGCTGGCGGGGCGCCGGTGACGACCATGGCGCCGACCGCCGGGTCGTCTTCAAGGCTTCGGACGGTGGCCACCATCTCGCGGGTCATCGCGAGATCGAAGGCGTTTCGGCGGTCGGGCTGATCGAGGGTGATCACGGCGACCCCCGCCTCGATGTCGACCCGCAGAGTCTCGAGTGAATCAGTCATGGTCGGATTATTGCTCGCCCGCCGCCCGGGGATCGATAGATCGAGGACGGCTTGCGAGACCGGTTAAAATTTGCCCTCGCGCCGATCCGAACCGCAACCGCCTGGAGATTGGAATGTCCTCTGACCTCACGCCCGCCGCCGCCGAGCGGCCGCCCTCCGAGGCCGGCCGCGTTCGCCGGCGCGCCCTGACGATCTTTTCTGCCTCGGTGATCGCCCTGATGACCCTGGCCAGCGTCCCCGCCGAGAGCGCCGCCGCCGGCCTGACCGTCGCTCAGATGAACGCCCTGCGCTCCGTGGGCGGCCTGGCGGTTTCGCCCTCCGGCGATCTGGTGGCCTACACCCTCACCGTGCCGCGCGACCTGCGCCACCAGGACAACGGCCCCGCCGACCGGGAGCTGCACGTGCTCTCGCTCAAGACGGGCATTTCCCGCCCCTTCATCACCGGCGAAGTGCGCGTCTCGAGCCCTCAATTCACCGCCGACGGCGCGCTGATCACCTACATGGCCAGGCGCCACGGAGACACGGAGTCGGCCCTGTGGGCGATCCCGGTCGAGGGCGGCGAATCCCGCCGCCTGATGAGCATGGAGGGAATGACCGGCTACCGCCTCTCGCCCACCGGCCGCAGCGTCGCGGTGCTGGCGGTGCCGCCGGTCTCCGAGGCGAGGGAGGAAGCCAAGGACAAGGGCTTTGACCGCGAGGTCTTCGAGGAGGAGTGGCGCGCCCAGGAGGTGTGGATCGAGACCCTGCCCGAGTTTCTGCCGGCGCCGGTGGATCCGGAGGCCGAGGAGGCGGACGCCGAGGACGAGGAGGCCGAAGGACCGCGCCACGTGGAGCTCGACGGCTCGGCGGCCGACGTGCGCTGGTCGGGAGACGGCGCGCGCCTGGCGGTTGCCGTGCAGCCGAGAAACCTGGTCGACGATTCCCTGATGTTCAAGCGGCTGCGGGTGCTGGACGCCTCGAGCGGCGAGGTGCTGAGCCAGATCGCCAACCCCGGCAAGCTCGGCTCCTTCGCCCTCTCCCCCGACGGCGAGCATCTGGCGATGATCTCCGCCGCCGATCTCAACGATCCGAGCCAGGGCCGGCTGATGGTCGCCGAGGCGGCGGGCAGCGGCGAGATCCGCGACCTGATGGCCGACTACGAGGTCCACGTGCGCAGCTTTGTGTGGCGCGACGGCGGGGCGCTCTATTGGTCGGCCGACGAGGGCAGCGAAACGACCCTCGGCACGGTCGACCTGAGCGGCCAGCGGGAGTTACTCGCGCGCTCCAACCCCGGGCTCGGGGTACCCATCGCCTCCGATCTGCACCTGAGCGCCGAGGGCGCGCTGCTGATGCGCGGCCAGACGCCCGGCCACCCCAACGAGCTTTTCTCCTTCAAGCCCGGCGGCCGCCCCCAGAGGCTGACCGACTCCAACCCGTGGCTCGCCGGTGTCGAGCTGGCCCGCCAGGAGGTGATCACCTGGACGGCGTCCGACGGCCTCGAGATCGAGGGAATCCTGATCCACCCCCTAGACGGCCGGCGGCCCGCGCCGCTGATCCTGATGGTGCACGGCGGTCCGGAGGCCAACGATCGCAACGGCTGGGTCACAGGCTATAGCCGGCCGGGCCAGATCGCCGCGGCGGCCGGCTACGCCGTGCTCTACCCGAACTACCGCGGCTCCACCGGCCGCGGCGTCGCCTTCTCCAAGCTCGGCCAGGGCGACGCGGCCGGCGGCGAGTTCCGCGACCTGGTGGAGGCGGTGGACCATCTGGCGGAGATCGGCGTCGCCGATCCCGAGCGGGTCGGCATCACCGGCGGCTCCTACGGCGGCTACGCCACCGCGTGGGGCAGCACCTTCTACACCGACCGCTTCAGGGCGGGGGTGATGTTCGTGGGCATCAGCAACAAGCTCTCCAAGGGCTTCACCACCGATATCCCGCACGAGGATGTTCTGGTGCACACCCTCTTCGAGCCGTGGACCAAGTGGCAGTTCAGCCTCGAGCGCAGCCCCCTCTTTCACGCCGAGAAGTCCAAGACGCCGCTGCTGATCGGCGGCGGCACCGCCGACACCCGCGTTCACCCCTCCCAGAGCCTCCAGCTCTACCGCGCCCTCAAAAAGATGGGCAAGACCGTGCGCTACGTGCGCTACCCCGGAGAGCCCCACGGCAACCGGCGCGCCGCCTCCCAGGAGGACTACACCCGGCGCCTCCTGCGCTGGATGGACCACTTCCTGATCGACGGCGCCACCGAGCTGCCGCCGGTGGAGTTAGAATGAAGTGACATTTCGTCTATCACTGATCGGCTAGTGACCGCCTCCGGGCCGGCCACCGACTCGCGCCGGGCGCTCCAGACTTTGGTGAGGGCCGCCCGGCAGAGCCGCGCAGGCGCGCCGCCGGGCCGCTGGCCGGCACGCGGAGGAGGTCGGGATGCAGCGCGTTTCCATTCTTTTGCTCGGGGTCCTGGCGCTTGCGCTTCTCGCCTGGTGGTGCGCCCATCACCACGGGGAAAGTATCGAAAGCGATCTCACAACCCGGGCGGGCGCGGCGATCGCGCAGCTCGAGGGAGCCGGCGGGGTCGAGATCACGGCGGACGGCCGAGACCTGACGGTGAGCGGCGGGATTCCCCCGCTTCCCGGCCTGCGCGAAGAGATTCTGGGCGCCGTTCGGGTGCGCGGCGTGCGCGAGGTGACCCACGGACTGGAGGAGCTTTCGGCCCCGCGGTTCTCGGCCCGCCGCCTCGACGCGGGCTGGGCCCTCGGCGGCCTTGCCGCGGAGCCGGCCCAGCGCGCGGCGAGCGAGCGCGCGGCCCTGTGGCTCGGGGAAGAGGGCGGCGCGCTCGAGGTCGATTTCCAGACGATCGAGCCGGCGGCCGCCCCGGGCCAGTCCCCGGAAGCTGCCGCCGTCGCCGCGGAGCGCGTTTTCCTGGCGGCCCTGCCCATCCTGCCAGAGATCGAGCGGGCGACCCTCGAGGTCACCCCCGAGCGGGCCACCCTGCGGGGCGCGGTGGAGAGCGGCCGTCGAGCCGGCCGGATCTACCGCGCTCTCGCCGACTCCGCCCGCGGACAGCTGGAGGTCGACGTCGACCTCGACGCCCGCTTCGTGCCGGGCGACCTCGAGCTGGAGGCTCGGGGAGCGGGCGAGCGGCTGATCGTCTCCGGGGTGGCGCCGGCGGGCGATTTAAAGCCGCGATTGCTCGAGGCCGCACGCGCAGGCAGCGCCGCGGTGGAGGATCGCCTGCTGGAGGTGGAGGTCGAGGGCGCGGCGCCGGCGAGTTTCGGCGACGCCTTCGAGGCCGGCCTGCCGCGACTCGCGCAGCTGCGCAACGCGCGCCTGGTGGAGAAGCCGGGCGAGATCGAGCTCTCCGGCCTGAGCGGCGAGGGCGACGATCCGGCCGAGGAGCTGCAGCGGCTTCTCGAGGGCGCGGCGCCGGGCGCCCGCGTCGTCGTGAGCACCGCCACCGCCCTCGAGGCGGGCTCCTGCCAGCGGGCCCTCGATCGCTCCCTCGAGGCCCAGAAGATCCTCTTCGCCTCGGGCCGTCACGCCATCGACCGCGCCAGCGACCCCCTCCTCGCCGAGCTTGCCGCGACCTTGAGGCGCTGCCCCGACCTCGGCCTGCGCGTCGAGGGCCACACCGACAGCGACGGCGAAGACGCCTTCAACCTCGCCCTCAGCCGTCGGCGGGCGGCGGAGGTGACCGACCGGCTGGCCTCCCTGGGGGTGCTTCGGGCCCGCCTGGCGGCCGAGGGATTCGGCGAATCGCGGCCGATCGCGGACAACGAAACCGCCGACGGCAAGGCAAGAAATCGACGCATCGAGTTCATCCTGCACGAGCAGCAAGGGGATCCCCAATGACGTATTTGATCGGTCAGATTTTTCTCTGCCTGCTGATCGCCGCGATCCTCGGCGGCATTCTCGGATGGTGGCTGCGCGGTCTCGGAGCCCGCAGGGAGCGCGAGGACCTGCTCGAGCGGGTCGGCGATGCCGAAGGGCAGCAGGCCAAGGCGAGCGCGCGGCTCGAGGAGGCGGAGGCGCGGCTTGCCGAGCTGGGCGGCCGGGAGTCCGGCGCCGAGGAGCTGGAGGAGCTCGAGGACGAGCTCAAGGCCAGGAGCGAGGAGGCGAATCGCAGCGAGGCGGCGCTCGAGGAGTGCCGCACGCGCCGAGCCGAGCTGGAGGAGCAGGCGCGGGAGTCGGCGGCCCGAATCGAAGCTCTCGAGGCGGACCTCCAGGCGGCGCGGTCCAAAAACTCGGATCTGCAAAAGGGCCTGGCGGCCGGAGCAGCGGTGGCGGCAGGAGCATCGGCCTCAGCGCCGCCGCCGGATCCCGACGACCTCAAGGTGATCGAGGGCGTCGGTCCCAAGATCGAGGGCCTTCTGAACGTCGACGGCCTCTACACGTGGCGCAGCGTGGCCGACGCCGAGACGGGGCGCCTGCAGCGCATCCTCGATGAGGCCGGGCCGCGCTATCGCATCCACGACCCCGGAACCTGGCGGCGCCAGGCGGCCCTGGCGGCCGACGGCAAATGGGAAGACCTCGAGGAATTCCAGGACTTCCTCAAGGGAGGGCGGGAGCCCGGCTGAGCCGGCCGCGGACGGCCTCAGGCCACCCAGCGGAACCAGGCGCCGAGGAGCCTCGCGGCGAGCGACGGGCGGCGAGCGGCGAGCCGGCGCTGCCGGGCAGCCCGGCGCAGCAGCCCGCCGGGGATGGGGTCCGGTCGGGTCACCGCGGCGAGCTTCGAGAGGCCGATGCCGTGGGTGAGCGCCAGGGTGAGGGGCGCGAGGCGCTCGGCGGCGCCCTCGGCCACCAGGGCCGCTCCCAGGATGCGATCTCCGCCCCTCTTGAGATAGATCTTCAAAAAGCCGCCGCCGCCATCTCCCGCCCTCGGATCCTCGAGCGGCACCCTCAGCGTCTCGACCCGGCCTTCGCCGAGATCTTCGGCCTCGGCCGCCTGGAGGCCGACGCGGGCGACTGCCGGCGAGGTCGGAATGAGGTGCGGCGCCGCCAGGGAGTCCCAGCGGAGGCGGCCGACGAGGAGAGCGTTGCGAACCGCCATCCGCGCCTGGGCCGCGGCGAGAGGCTCGCCGACTGCGGCCGGCCCGAGAGCCCTCGGCGGGAGCTGAAGCGCCGAGCCGGCGGCAAAAACACGGGGGTTGGTGGTGCGGAGCCGAGCGTCGACCTCGATGCCGCCCCCGACGCTGTATTCGACGCCCGCGGCCTCGAGACCGAGATCGGCGACCCGGGGAGCCCGGCCCGACGCCTCAGCCGACGCCTCGGCCGTCACCACGAGCCGATCGACCTCGATCTCGCGCCCCTCGCCGGCCGAGGTGTCAAAACGCACCCGGATCGCCTCTCCCCGGCGCTCCACCGAGCGCGCCTCGGCCGCCGCGTGAACGCCCACGCCGTCGGCGTCGAGCGCGCGCTCGATGAGCCGCGCCGCCTCGGGGTCTTCCCGCGGCAGGATGCGGTCCTGGCGCTCCAGGAGATCGACCCTCGCGCCCGCGCGAGCCAGCCGCTGGGCCAGCCCGCAGCCCTCGCCGCCGGCGCCGAGAACGCAGGCGCGAGCCGGCGAGCCGAGCCCCTTGAGGCCTCTTTGGGGCGTCCAAAACTCCACGGCCTCGAGCCCGGCG
>JBCCLG010000288.1:0-6877 GCA_039027015.1 Acidobacteriota bacterium
CGCCTACAACTATCCCAATGAGCCAATCCCGAGGGGCGAGACCCCGCAAGGTTCTCATCCTTCTCTTCTCGATGCTGCAGGCCGACGACTATAAGCTGGTTTTCCGCAACGCCGGATTCATTGTCTCGACCATCCTGATTCGCTTCTCGCTCACCATCGAAAAACCCTACGATGTGGAGCTCGCCTTGCTGGCGATGGTCTTTGGAATCCTCGTGCTCCTGGTCTACGGCTATTTCGGCAGATTTGCTCAAAAGCAGCGGGATCGGAGCGAGAGAGCCGACGGTCTTTCGGGCTAAGAAGAAGGCCACGCCCCCTTGAGAGGCGTGGCCCGAAACGTCCTGGCGCGCGGGACCGCTAGTTGCAGAAGTTGTTGATCGCCGCGTAGGCGCCGTTGTACGACTGGGCGCACACCAGAGGACCGGGGAGCGCCGGGGACGCGTTGCCGATCAGCTGGCTGGCGCCGAAGCGGGCCTGGCCCGATCCGACGTTCGAGACCGCGAAGACGGTGGACTCATAATTGGACTGGTTGCTGTCGAGGCTCGAGGCGCCCTGCAGCCGGGCGCCGAAGACGCTCAGGTGAGGGAAGAAGAGTTCGGCGACGTCGAAAGTGGTCTCGGTGATTTTGGCGGTGGCCTCACGCAAGAAAACGCCCGCCGCGAAATCGTTGCTGCGCACGAAGAAGCTCGACTCTTTGACCCGGCTGTTGGACTCCCGCTGCAGATCCAGGCCCACCGACTCGTTGCCCTGGATGATCGCGCGGGTGTTGCGAATCGTCGCCTGCGAGTTGGCGCCCGTAACGAGAATGCCGGTGTTGGAGCGGTTGAAGAGGCTGAAGAGAATCGTGCCTTCGATGACCGGCGAGGACTCCTCGACGAAGATTCCGGTAAAGGTGCGTTCGACGTTCGAACCGAAGACCAGGCAGCTGGTGAAGACGGCGCCGGCGCCGTTCTCGACCCGGAAGCCGATGCCGTCGCCGCCCGCGGCCAGAGTCCGCGAGAACACCTCGTCGAGCCTCGGGCTGGCGCCGATGATGCGGACGCCGGTGGCGTTCCGCTCGGTCTTGACCTCGAGATTGACCTCGAACAGAAGCAGATCGTCCGAGCGCACCGTGATGGCGGTGGCCGAAATGCCGGACGAGGCCTGGACGGTCAGTTCGCGGATCTCCGCGTTGACCCCCGCCGGCACTTCGATGACGGAGGGCGACGGCGAAAAGGTGAGATCGGAGAAAATCCTGGTGATGTCGCGGCCGGACCCCTCGATATTCACCAGGTTGGGGAGCACGATCTGTTGGCCGGCCAGGTCGTAGAGGCCGGGCTCGAGCTTGATCAGGGTGTTGGGACCGGCGGCGAGCACCGCGTTGCGCAGAGCCAGGCCGTTCGCGGCGGGAGCCAGATTACCCGCGATCAATTCGGTGGTCGTAAAGGGAGGCGGACCGGCCAGCGCGGGAGAGGCGACAAAGAGAAGCGCGAGCGAGAGGGACAGCAGAGCTACAGGGGAACGTCGAATCACGGTGAGTCTCCTGGACTTTTGTCAAAAGACGAGGGCGGCACGCCCTCACGGTGTGTCCCAGGTTTAGATAAATAGTCTTATTTAGATTCTTCGATCTCGCATTAGTGCCTAACTTTTTTGCCTAAACCTCGCGCCCGGCGCCTGCCGGCGCTCCGCCAGCAGCCCGGCGCAGCGCGGAATCTGACGCCGTCAGATGGCATAATCCGATTCTTCTTTTTGGTGCGGGCTCGATTTCAAACAGGAGATTCACTCAATGCCCACGGGGTCCAAGCTCTTCCCAAGGATGTTCCCGGCTCTCGCTGCCCTCCTTCTCTTCTCAACCTCCTCGGCTCTCTCCCAGACAGCCACCCTCAAAGTCCCCGCAAAGGTCACCCTCGGCGCCGAAATCCCGATCACCTGGACCGGCCCGGACGCCGAGGGCGACTTCATCAGCCTCGACCGCGTCGGCGCTGATGAATCGAGCTACGGCCCCTACCAGTACACCAAAAAAGGAAGCCCCCTCGTTCTGCGTGCCCCGGGCGAGCCAGGAGTCCGAACGGTCCGCTATCACTCCGGGGAGAAGGGGTATGCGGTGCTGGCCGAAGCCACCGTCGAGATCGAGAAGGTCACCGCCGCTGTGGAGGTTGCCGCGTCCGCCGAGACGGGCGAGCCGCTGAGCATCGCGTGGCAGGGGCCCGATCACCCTCGCGACTTCATCAGCATCGACCCGGCAGGGGCGGACGACAAGGCCTATGGGGCCTATAAATACACCCAGGAAGGAAGCCCCCTCGAGATCATCGCACCCGGCGAGGCAGGCACCTACGAGGTGCGCTACCACCTCGGCGTGAGGGGCTACCCGGTCATCGGCTCGAAGACCCTCGAGGTCCGCAAGGCACCGGCCAGCCTCGAGTTCGAGCCCAAGGCCTTGGCGGGAAGCCGGGTTTCGATCGCCTGGAAGGGACCCAACCGGCCGAAGGACTTCATCAGTATCGACCCGCAGGGTGCTCCCGAGTCGGCCTACGGCAAGTACGCCTACGTCCGCGAGGGCAGCCCTCTTGAGATTCCCGCCCCCGACGAGCCAGGCAGCTACGAGATTCGCTACCACCTGGGCAGCTCACAATACCCGGTGCTGGCCTCCGGCAAGCTGGAGGTTACGGAAGCTAATGCAGAGGTCTCGGTGGCGGGTCCGATCACCGCGGGAGAACCCTTCGAGGTGCAGTGGACCGGGCCCGACAACGCCCGGGATTTCATCACCATCGTGCCCGCCGGATCGCCCGAAAAGCATTGGGAGAAATACGCCTACACCCGCCGAGGCTCTCCCCTGCGCGTCGAGGCTCCCGACCAGCCCGGCTCCTACGAGGTGCGCTACCTCACCGGGCAGGCCTATCTCGAGCTCGCCTCCATCCCCGTGGAGGTGGTCGCCGGAAAGGCCAAGGGAACCCTGAGGGTGTTCCTCTCGGGCCCGGAGGCTGAGGCAAACGCCTCGCTCGCGGCGTCGGGCGGCACCCCGGGGGCGGTTCACGTCATTCTCGACGCCTCGGGCAGCATGCTGCAGCGGCTCGAGGGCACGAGGCGGATCGAGCTGGCGCGCCAGGCGCTTCTCGACCTCACGGGAGGCGCCCTGCCGGACGGCGTGCCGTTTGCCCTCAGGGTCTTCGGCCACCGCGAGGCGGACTCGTGCCGCACGGACCTCGAGATTCCCCTCGGCCCTCTGGACAGAGCCCGCGCGGCCCAAACCCTCAAGGCGGTCGACGCCAAGAACCTCGCCAAGACGCCGATCGCGGACTCGCTGCGCCTCGTTCAGAGGGATCTTCAGGGCGCCAGTGGATCCAGGCTGGTCATCCTGGTGACCGACGGCGAAGAGACCTGCGGCGGCGATCCGTCGGCGGTGATCGAAGAGCTGCGCGCCTCTGGCATCGAGGTGCGGATCAACATCGTGGGTTTTGCGATCGACGAGCTGATGGTCAAAGAAGAGTTTGAGCGCTGGGCCCGCCTGGGTGGAGGCCGCTACTTCGATGCCGCGGACGGCGAAGCCCTGAAGGGAGCCGTCCGAGGAGCTTTAGCAACCACCTTCGAGGTGCTCCAGGGCGGTCAGGTCGTCGGCGCCGGCAGCCTGGACGGCGACGCCATCGAGCTGGCCCCCGGGGAATACACCGTGCGCGTTGACGGCCGAGAAGCCGGCGTGGCAAAGGTCGTCGCCCGCGACGAAACGCGCTTCATCGTCGAGCGCTGAACGCCGCCCCCCTGACCCGGTGCCAGGCACTTTTCACGGTGCCAGGCACTTTTTACGGTGCCCGGTGCCAGGCACTTTTCACGGTGCCAGGCACTTTTCACGGTGCCCATCACCTGGTGCCAGGCACTTTTCACGGTGCCAGGCACTTTTTCAGGGGAGCAGCGAGAGCATGAAGCGGCCTGGCTCGTAGACGAGAGTCCATGCATTGGTTACTATCACTCTGCCCAAGATGACATCTTTCGTCGAATCGGACTCTGGAAACCACTTTCCTCAATCAAGGAGAAACCATGGTTCGCCCTCTTCTGCTCTCAGCTTTCCTTCTTCTCTCCGCCGGCAGCGCGCTCGCCGAAACTCCCGCACCCGAGACGGCCCTGGGCGATTCCGAGGCCGCCGCCGCTCGCCTCGTGCCGACCGAGCTCGAAGCTCTCGCGCCCCAGGCCGCCGAGCCGTCCGAGACTGTCGAAGAGGCCGATGAGTCGGCCACCTGCGGCCAAAGCGCTCTGCAGACCCTCGATTTCACTCAGGAGACCGGCTACTGGGGCCCCCACTGCACCCGTCCGACGACCTGCATCGCCGTGGAACCCGGCCTCGGCTTTGACTGCAGCTGCGTTTATCGCTGCGAGTGCGGAACCTGCAACGGCCAGCCCGTGCAGGCCTATTGCGAGCTGATCGAGAACAACGGCTGCTTCGCCTGCCCGACCAGCGGCTGAGATCGATCTAGCCCCTCGGCGGAGGCCGTCCGGCCTCTGCCGAGCGTTTGGCCCGGCTCGGGTGGAGAGTTAGAAGCGCGCCGTCAGCCTGACTCCACCTTCGACCTGCTCGAAGTCCTTCTCGACGCCGATATCGAGCTGATCCGGCGGCAGAGACGACGTGCGCCGGCGACCCTGGGCGAAGACGGTGAGCCTGTAGCGGGCCGAGAGATCGATCTGCCAAGAACCGTAGAGTCGCAGGAAGTCGTCCTGCCTTCCCGAATGGAAGGGCGCGAGATTGAAGGGCTTTGAGGTTGCGTAATCCCTAAGCCCCGCCTCGGCCTGAAAGAAGAGCACCTGGTTCCCAAACCCGCCCAGGACGTAGCGCGAGGCCACCATCAAATCCAGCTGGCGATAGGACGGATCCGAGTCGTCTGAAGTCAGAAGAGTTTCTCCGGGCTCGTCGAAGCCGCGCGCGTCGGACTCGGTCAGCTCGAGACCGTAGGACAGCCTGAGGCGACTGGTCCGCTGTTGATCGAGGCGCGCCCCCAGGGAGAAATTGTCGCTATCGAACTCGCGGAAGGCGTCTGAATGGCGAAAGCGGGTCCAGCCGAGGTCGTAGCGCAGGCGAGAGCTGGCCCCCCAATCGTGCCGGTAGCGCAGCCTGGCGCCGGAGCGCCGAAACTCGAACGCCTGGAAAGGGTCTTCGCCGCCGCGACCCACCAGATCGGAGTCGCGGATGTGGCGCACGTAAAAGTCCGAGGCTCCAAGAGCCGTGGCCTCCACGCTCCGCCCCCTGCCCAGCTCCTGGCGCCAGCCGAGACTCCAGCTCGCCCAGTCTTTGATGTCGTTGCGCGCGTAGGCGCGGTAGCTCACCGAAGCGTCGACGCTCGCCAAACGGCCGGCGACCCCCGCAAAGCTCCTCGAGACGTCGAGATCGGCTCGCTGGATCGTGTCGTCGAGGCTCTCCACCCGAAAGCGATCGGGATCTCGACCGTCCTCGAAGCGCTGGATGAATTTATCCGAGTAGCGGAGGATGTTGCTGTCGTAGTAGGTCGCCAGGCGCGCCTGGGTCCCCCAGGCGGACCGCACGCGGCCGGGATCCGCGGCGTCGGGATCCGAGGGCGCGATTTGGGCCCTGAGCAGCATCCCGATCTCGGGATCCCCTTCGATCACGAAGGACGAAGCGCCGCGATCGGCCCTCAGAACCACTTCGCTGGCCGCTCCGACGCGAAGCCGAGGCGCACCCGAGACCCGCGCACGACGCGAGGGCCTGTTGATCAGGCTGTAGGACCGAGCCAGCACGTCGCGACCGCCGCGGCGGCGATGAATCGAGAGCTGGGCCCCCGGGGGCTCGTCCCAGGACGCCGAGCGGGCGAGCAGCCGGATCCACGCCGGCCCCTGAACCTCGAGCAGCACGGCGCCCCCCGCCTCGATGCGGCGGTAGGCCGTGCGGCTTTCGCCCACCTCGAGGGTGACGCCGCGCCCTCCTTCGAGCGCCGCGGCGGACCACGGCCGCCGGGTCGCGGGCTCGGGCTCAAATCGAACCGTCACCGCGACCGACGGCGCGGTGGACCTCTCGAGCTTCAGATGGAGCGTGTGGCAGCCCCTCGCGAGCTCGACCTCCGAGCGCCGCAGCGCCGCCGCCGCCAGAGCCTCCGAGAAGGCGGCTCCTGGCCGGAGCGCCGACTGGTAGGACAGCTCGAGGGGCCGCGGATTGCCGTCGACGGAGAGCGAGAAGCCGTAGCGCGCCGCGCGCGCCCCGGGCGGCAGCTGGGCTCGGCTCAGCACCCGCACGGTGCCTTGACCGCAGAAGACGTAGCCCGCACGCGTGCCGACCTCGAAGCGCGAATACGACCGGGTCTCTCCGCCGGGCAGGGTCAGGGTCGCCGAGGCGAGGCTCTCCGAGGCTTCGAGAGTCTCCGACGGCGCGGCGAAGGCCGCTCCGCCGTCGAGGGTTTGGAGGAGGAGAAGCACCCACAGCGCCGCGACCCCGGCAGCGCGGGCCAGCCTAGGGTTCCTGGCCCTCATGCCCTGAGACTCTCGAGGCGTCGTCATGGCTGGGCCACCGTCAGGTCCAGGTCCTCGCGCGGCAGCATGAACCGGGCCAGGAGAGACGATTTATTGGGATCTAGGGGCAGGATCTGAAAGCGGTGGCGACCCTCGGGAACCGGCACCACGATCTCGGTCGCCCGCCCGGGCACCAGGGAGTCTTCTTTCTGATAAACCGCGATGTCGCTGCGCCGGCTCGAAAGCTGGAAGGTGTTCACCAGGCGGTCGTTTTCCTTCACCTGCAGGCGATAGTGGATGCGCCCCCGCATCTCGGGCGTGTTCTCGATCCGAGTAAAGACCCGCAGCTCGGTCGGTCCGATCACCTCGAGATCAAACGGCTCGCCGGTCTGGTTGCGGTAATAGGCCACGAGGGTTTCGCGGATCACCAGCTCGACCCGCTCGGCGATCCCGAGAG
>JBCCLG010000289.1:0-6876 GCA_039027015.1 Acidobacteriota bacterium
ACCCCGACGAGCCCGGCGACGTCTCGCATTTTCAGGCCCTGACCACCGCCCTCTCGGCCACCGTCGGCATCGGCAATATCGCGGGCGTGGCGATCGCCATCCACTGGGGCGGCCCCGGGGCGCTCTTCTGGATGTGGGTGACCGCCTTCTTCGGCATGGCCCTCAAATACGCCGAGGTCACCCTGGCCCAGGAGTATCGGCAGGTCGATCCGACCGACGCGACCGGGGCGACGGTCTCAGGCGGCCCGATGTATTACATCGAGAAAGGCCTTGGACCCAAGTGGAAGCCGGTGGCCATTTTCTTCGCCCTGATGCTCATCCTCACCTCCTTCCTCACCGGCAACGCGGTGCAGGCCAACACCGTGGCCGACACCGTGGAGGGCAGCTTCGGCATCTCCCCCTGGATCACCGGCCTGGTCACCTCTCTGCTGGTGGGCGCGGTCATCCTCGGCGGCATCCGCCGCATCGGCCGGGTCACCAGCATCCTGGCCCCGGCCATGGCCGCGATCTACGTCGCGGGCGCGATGGTCATTCTCTTCCTGAACGCCGGCGCCATCCTGCCGTCCCTGCAGCTGATCGTCCAGGAGGCCTTCAACCCGTCGGCCGGAGTCGCGGGAGGCGGCGTCGGCGCCATCCTGGTCACCATGATGTGGGGCGTGAAGCGCGGCCTCTTCTCGAACGAAGCCGGGCAGGGCTCAGCGCCCATTGCCCACGCCGCGGCCAAGACCGATGAGCCGGTCTCCGAGGGCGTGGTCGCCCTGCTCGAGCCGTTCATCGACACCCTGATGATCTGCACCATGACCGGACTGGTGATCCTTGTCACCGGCGTCGCCACCCTGCCTGTCCCCACCGAGATCAGCGTCGGCGGCGACATCTCCTGGGTCGCCATGGACGATAAGGATCGGGTCGAATTGGTGTCGGCGCCGCCGACCGTCGAGTTTCGCGAGGGCGCTCAGGTCGCGCCGGCGGACATCAAGCTCGGCTGGCACGAAGCGCCCGTATCCGGCCTCTTTCTCGACGAGGCCCAGACTCAGCCCTTCACCGGCACGGTGGACACCGAGAAGCGGATCTTTCTCACCGCCGACGGCCAGGAGCTTGAGAGCGTGTGGGGCGGCGCGGTGGACAACGGCGCGCCTCTCACGCGCATCGCCTTCGAGCGCGGCCTGCCGGGCACCTGGGGCGGCTATATCGTCCTCCTCTCGGTGCTCCTCTTCGGCGTGTCGACCGCCATCTCCTGGAACTATTACGGCGACCGCTGCGCCAACTACATTTGGGGACCGGGCGCCATCCTGCCCTTCAAGCTGCTCTTCGTGGGTATGCATTTTCTCGGCGCGGTCTCGGGCCTGAACGCCATCTGGGCGTTCGGCGACGTAGCCCTCGGCCTGGTGACCTTCCCCAACCTGGTAGCCCTGGTGCTGCTCTCGGGCCAGGTCAGCAAGCTGACCAACAGCTATTTCGAACGCCAGCCGTGGGTTCAGAACATAGACAAGTAACAGCGGCGGCAATCCGGCCCGACGCTGCCGACAGGCGCGGCACCACGCGCTGCCTGTCGGTGGCGCCGATGATGGACCGCACGGACCGCCACTTTCGGTTCCTCATCCGGCAGCTCAGCCGCCACACCCTGCTCTACACCGAGATGGTGACCACCGGCGCGATCCTTCACGGGGATCGCGACCGGCTGCTGGGCTTCGACGACGCGGAGCGCCCGCTGGCGCTGCAGCTCGGCGGCGACGACCCGGCCGATCTGGCCGCCTGCGCGCGCGTCGCCGAGGCCATGGGCTACGACGAGGTCAACCTCAACGTCGGCTGCCCGAGCGACCGCGTGCAAAAGGGCAGCTTCGGAGCCTGCCTGATGGCCCGCCCCGAAACCGTGGCGGCGGCCGTGGACGCCATGCGCGCCGCCGTCTCCCTGCCGGTCACCGTCAAACACCGCATCGGCATCGATGATCTCGACAGCTACGAGCACATGCTGCGCTTTGTCGACGCGGTGAGCGAGGCCGGCGCCGACCGCTTTTCGGTACACGCCCGCAAGGCCTGGCTGCAGGGACTCTCGCCCAAGGAGAACCGGGAGGTGCCTCCCCTGCGCTACGGCGACGTCTACCGGCTGAAGCGCGAGCGCCCCCGCGAGGCGATCGAGATCAACGGCGGCGTCACCGCCCTCGAGGACGCCGCACGGCACCTCGAGCACGTGGACGCCGTGATGATCGGCCGGGCGGCCTACTCAAACCCGCTGCTCTTCGCCGAGGCCGACCGCCGATTCTTCGACCCCACGGCCGACGTTCCGAGCCGCCGGCATGTGATCGAGCGCATGATGGACTACGCCGGCGCTCAGCTCACGGCGGGCGTGCCCCTGGGGCGCATCACCCGCCACATGGTGCAGCTGTGCTCCGCCCACGCCGGCGCGCGCGCCTGGCGCCGCCACCTGAGCGAAGAGGGCCACCGGGCGGGCGCCGGTCCCGAGGTCCTGGAGGCCGCCATGGCGCGTATTCCGGACGCCATTCTCGATCACCCCGGCAGCCTCGACCTCGGGGCCTCCCCCGCTTGACGTCCTGCTTTCCTTCTCATCTCTCCACCCTCCGCCTCCGCGCTTCTCAACTCCCTGAACTCTCTTTCTCCAGGTTTCCCGCGCCGCGCGCGCCGAGGAAAAACCCAGGCTGTCTATGAGCACTCCCGTCGTCGATCTCCACTGCGACCTCCCTCTGTACCTCGCCCTCGCAGAGCCGATGGGCGAGAACCGCACCCTCGACGACGCCAAGAGCCGGTGCTCGGTGCCGCAGATGCGCGAGGGCGGCGTGATCTTTCAAACCCTGGCCATCTTCGCGCCGCCGATGCCCGATTCCGGCGACTTTGGCCTGCGCGAGGCCGAGGTTCTCGCCCGCACCCTCGAGCACCATCCCCATCGCCTGCGCGCGGTGCGCGCGGCCGGAGATCTCGAGCCCGCGTCCCCCGACGATGCATCGATCGGCGTCATGGCGGCCCTCGAGGGCGGTGACGCCTTCAGCAACCCCGGCGAGCCCCTCGGCGAAACCCTCGCCCGCTTCGACCGCATGCTCGAAGTGCTCGGCCCGGTGCTCTACACCAGCCTCACCTGGGTGGCCGACAACCGCTTCGGGGGCGGCAACGGCGGCGACCAAAAGGGCCTCAGCGCCGACGGCCGCGTGATGCTCGAGTACCTGGCCGAGCGCGGCGTGCCCGTGGACCTCTCCCACGCCTGCCCGCGTCTGGCCCACGACGTTCTCGACTTCACCTATTCCCACGGCCTCGAGATCGAGGTGCTGGCGAGCCACTCGCCCTACGCCGGCGTGCTCGATTTACCGCGCAACCTGACCGACGACGCGGCCCGCGAAATCAAGAGCCGCGGCGGCGTGATCGGGCTGAACGTCATGGCCCGCTACGTGGTGGGCGACGCGCCCCAGGCGCTGGTCGACCAGATGCTCTACGCGCGCGAGATCGGCGTTCTGGAGGGCGCCCAGGCCCTCGGCGCCGACTTCTTCTGCGACCTCGACGTCCCCCCCGAGATGCGCAAGGGCGAGGACGACCCCGATTTCTTCAAGGATTTCGGCAACTCGAGCTGCTATCCGCGCCTTTTGGAGGCGATTCAGGAGGGCCTCGCGATGGGCGATCAGGAGCTCGCGGCGATCGCCCACGGCAACGCCCTGGGCTTTATCCGCCGGGCGCTCGCCGCTCAAACCTGAAACGGGAAGAGCCAGGGCACGAGGACCACGATCAGCGCCAGAACGAGGATCGTTAGGGGCGTTCCGACGCGCACAAAATCCATCGAGCGATAGCCGCCGGCGCTCATCACCAGCAGGTTGGCCTTGTGGCTGAACGGCGTCATGAAGGCCGCCGACGCCGCCAGGCCGACCGCCATCATCAGCGGATAGGGGCTGATGCCGAGCTGCGACGCGGTGAGCAGCACCACCGGCGCCAGGATGACCACGGTGGGCGCGCCGTCGAGCCCCTGGGAGAGCATCGAGGAGAGGATCACCAGGGCGGCGATGAAGGCGTAGGGCCCGTAGGCCTCGGCGATGCCCGAAACGCCCGTGGCCAGCAGCTGCGCCGCGCCGCTCTTCTCCATCGCCGAGCCCACCGGCAGGATGGCCGCCACCAGAAAGAGCGCCCGCCACTCGATCGACCGATAGGCCTCGTCCATGGTCAGGGCGCCCAGCAGCACCGAGGCCACGGCGCCGGTGAAGGCCGCCACGTGGATCGGGAAAAAGCCCGAGATCACCAGACCGATCATCACCGCCAGCGAAAGGAGCGCCGCCGGCGCCTTGTCGTAGCGCCGCGGCGGCTCGCTGTCGTAGCCCAGGAGCACGAAATCGTCGGACTCGGCGAGCTGCGAAATCTTGGCCCGCGGCCCGTGCACCAGGAGCGCATCGCCCACCTTGAGGGTCAGGTCGGCCAGCTCCTTATGCACCGCCTCGCCGGAGCGCCAGAGGGCGAGCACCTGCAGGCCGTAGCGGTCGCGGAAGTGCATCTTCCGCAGGCTCGCGCCGGCGCCCGCCGAGCGCGGCGCCACCACCGCCTCCACGAAGCCGATCGAGGCCGATTCCAGGCGGGTCTTGGGCGAAACCGTGCCGAGCTCGATCTCGCCGATATGCATCAGATCGGCGACCCGGGAGGATTCACCGGCGACCATCAGCTCATCACCCTCCTCGAGAACCGCGCCTACCGAGCGCAGAACCTCGGCCTTACCCTCGCGCACGATCGCCATCACGGTCAGGCCCGCCAGCTCGCCGAGGCGGCTCTCGCGCACGCTCTTGCCCGCCAGGGCCTCGCCCACCTGAATCAGGAAGACGCGCTCGGTGGTCGCCTCCTGGAGCGAGAGCTGCTCGACGATCTCGAGACCCTTCTGCCCGGAGAGCACCTCGCGCTGCTCGTCGGTGGCCAGCACGATCAGCTCGTCGCTCTCGCGCAGCACCCGGCGCGCCAGCTCCTGACGCACCAGATCCTTGCCGCGCCGGATGCCGATCACCATGATGCCGAAGCGATCGCGGAAGTGCAGCTGCCGCAGGGAGCGTCCGACCAGGCCCGAGCCCGCCGGCAGCCTCAGGATCAGGCCCTGAACCTGCGACGAGATGTCCTCGAGATGCCCGGGCTCGGGCTCCTCCATGGCCATGCCCTGTACCGTCATCAGGCTCTGTAGATCCTCGAAAGAGTCGTCCACCAGCACCACATCGTCGGCCTTGAGGGCGAAGTCGGGACCCGGGGCGAGAATGCGCTTGCCGCCGCGGCGAAGCCCCACCACCGCCACCCCCAAAGTCGCGCCGAGGCGAGCCTCCCGCAGGGTCAGGCCGTCGAGGTTGGAGCCCGCGGGAATGCGGATCGAGGTCAGCCGTTCGCCGATGCGGTAGGCGCTCGTCAAATGGCTCGATCGATCGGCGGTCTTCGCCTCCAGGCGCTCGGGCAGGAGGCGCCGGCCGACCGTGGTCATAAAAAGGATGCCGGTCCCCAAAAGCGCCAGGCCCACCGGGGTGAAGTCGAAGAGTCCAAAGGGCTCGAGACCCTGATTGGAGATCACCTCCGCGGTCAGGATATTTGGCGGCGTGCCCACCAGGGTCGTGGTGCCGCCGAGGATGGCGCCGAAGGAGAGGGGCATGAAGAGGCGCGACGGCGAGAGGCCGGCGTGGCGAGCCACCGAGGAGACCGCGGGCAGGAGGACCGCCGCGGCGGCCACGTTGTTCATGAACGCCGACATCACCCCCGCCACCAGCATCAGGAGGATGATCAGAGGAATCTCGCGACCGCCCGAGGCCGTGGCCAGCCGCTTGCCCACGATGTCCGCGACCCCCGTGCGCAGCAGCGCTCCGGAGATGAAGAAAATCGAGAACATGGTGATCACGGCCGGCGAGCTGAAGCCGACGAACGCGCCTTCGGGCTCGACGTAGCCGGTAAAGACCAGGACCACCAGACCGACGAAGGCGGTCAGCTCAACCGGCAGCTTCTCGGTCATGAAGAAGTAGACCATCGCGATCAGAACGGCGAAAAGAAAGGCGATCTCGAGCGTCATGCGGTCCTCAAGGGTCGAGAAGCGGAATCGGAAGTTCCTGCGGGATGCGGCGATGCGTCTCCCGATTCTCTCTCACCGCCGCCGGGTTGCGAAATCGAACTCTTGCGGTCGGCGGCAAAAAGCCTCATCCTCGCGCCGCGTCCCCTCCACCTCGCTCCTCGCGCCAGCCGCCCCCCTTCGAGTCTCGCCCTCTGCGCCTCCCCATGAATATCGCCCTCGGAGCCTTCTGGTTCTTCTACTTCGCGGGATACGGGATTTTCTTTCCCTACTTCGCGCTCTACCTCAGCCAGGACCAGGGTCTCTCCGGCACCCAGGTCGGACTGATTCTCGGCGTCATGCCGTGCGTCGGCCTGCTGGCCCAGCCGCTGTGGGGGCAGGTTGCGGACCGCACGGGGTCTCGCCGCGGGGTTCTTGCCATCGCGGTGGCGGGCGCCGCGGCGGCCCATCTCGCCCTCGGCCGCCTCGACGGCTTTCCCCGAGTTCTGGCGGCCACCGCCGCTCTCGCCCTCTTCTCCACCACCGTGGTGCCCCTGGCCACGGCGGTCTCGCTGGCGGTGCAAAACCGCAGCGACGGCAGCGGCTTCGGGCGCGTGCGCCTGTGGGGCACCCTCGGCTTCCTGGTCACCGTGGTGGGCTTCCCGCGGCTGCTGGCACACCTGCCGCCCGGCCCAGGATCCTCAGGGCAAGACCTCGGCTGGATGTTTCCGGCCATCGCCGGGCTCTCGCTTCTCGCCGTGCCGGCGGCCCTCGTTCTGCCGCGCACCCACTCTCTCACCGAGAGATCCGCGGCGGGCGATACCCGCCGGCTGCTGCGCCACCCTCCGGTGCGCCTGCTGCTGCTCACCGTCTTCGCCGCCCAGCTG
>JBCCLG010000290.1:0-6851 GCA_039027015.1 Acidobacteriota bacterium
CCCCGCTGCTGCAGCTTCCTCTCAACGTCCTCGAGCGGCACGGGCGCCTGCCCGCCGCCGCGCTTCTGGGCGCAGCGCCAGCGCGCGAAATCCACCAGAATCCGCCGCATCATCGTCGACGCGACGGCGAAGAAGTGGTCGCGCCCCTGCCAGTCGACGGCTTCGCCCACCAGCCTCAGGTAGGCCTCGTGCACCAAGACCGTGGTCTGCAGGAGATCGGGCTGGTGCTGCTTGCGCAGAAAGCGGTGCGCCAGAAAATGCAGCTCCTCGTAGACGAGCGGCGTCAGCTCGTCGAGGGCCTCTTCCCGACCTTGCTTCCACTCGACCAGCAGCCTGGTCACCCGGGTGGGCTCGGCCGGCCGGCCACCGGCGCTATCTCCCTCGAGCCCCATGAATGGCAGATTAGCATATTTGAGTCACGGTGGCCCGAAGCTGCAGGCCGCGCCGGAGCCTTTCGTTATACTGGCCGGAATCCCAAATCTCATCGGCTCGGTCCAAACTCGAGGAGAAAAAATGCCTCCAGTCTCGCTTAGGCGCCCCCTGTCTGCTCCCCTTCTCTGCCTCTTGCTGTCTCTCATCCTGTTCGGCGCGCTGCCCGCGGCGGCGCAGAATCTCGAGCTTCCGGGGCTCAATGAGGATGCCCTCGTGGTGCGCGACTCCAACGACGTGCCTCATATTTGCGCGCGCAGCGATCGCGACGCCCTTTATATGCTCGGCTATCTCCACGCCCAGGATCGCTTCTTTCAAATGGACAACCTGCGCCGGCTCTTCAGCGGCACCCTGGCGGAAGTCATGGGCCCCGCGGTCCTCGCCTCGGACGTCCAATTCCGCACTCTCGGCCTGCGCCGCGCCGCGGAGGCGAGCCTGGTGGCCTACCAGGAGCGCGGGCTCGATGAGGCGCTCTCCTTCTTCGAGGCCTACACAGCCGGCATCAACGCCTACCTCGCCAGCAACCCGCTGCCGCCCGAGTACGGCGCCCTCGAGCTGACCCAATCCCCCGCCTGGACGGTGGTCGATAGCCTCACGGTGGGCAAGGGTCTCGCCTTCGGCCTGTCCTTCGATCTGCTCGAGCTGGACCTGACCCTGATGGCCGGCGCCTACGGCCAGGCCGGCGCGGTCGGCGGCTTCGACGGGCTCTCGCTGCTGCTCGACGACGTGATGCGCCAGGCGCCGATCGACGACCGGGTCTCGATCCCCTCGGGCGCCGGGATCGCCGCCGCCCCTCAAACCGCGGGCGCCGAGGCCGCGAAGTCAACGCCGGCGATTCCGTCGCAGCGCACCGCGGCCCTCGCCCGCAGCCTGCGCGACCGCATGGCCGAGATTCCCGAGCTGGAGAAAACCCTGAGCCAGCGCCGCGACGACACCGGCAGCAACTGGTGGCTGGTCGATCCGAGCCGAAGCGCCTCCGGCCACGCCATGCTGGCCAACGACCCGCATCTCGGCCTCGACACCCCCTCGACCTTCTACGAGGTCCACCTGATCGCCTCGTCCGCCGAGCGCTGCGGCATCGCGGCGGCGGGCTCGAGCACCCTCTTCGTGGGCACCGGACCGGGCGCGAGCCAGCAGACCGCCGCCCAGGAGACCGGCGAGCCGGCCAAGAACAGCGAGGCCCTCGACGCCACCGGCGTTTCCTTCCCCGGCGCACCGGGACTGGTTCAGGGCTGCAACCTCACCATGTGCTGGGGCTCGACGGTCAACCGCATGGACGTGACCGACGTGTTTCAGGAGACCCTGGTCTTCGATCCCGCGAGCGGCCTGCCGACCCACACCGTCTTCGCCGGAGAGCAGGAGCCCCTGGTGCTCATCCCCCAAGTCTTCAACATCAATCAGGTGGGTGACGGCGCGTTCAACAACCTGGCGGACGCCGGCCTCGGCCCCCTGGACGGCGGCCTGACCCTGGTGGTTCCGCGGCGCAATAGCGGTCCGATTCTCGACCTCGACGTCTCGGCCAGCCCGCCCATCGGCCTCAGCGTGCAGTACGTCGGCTGGCAGGGCACCACCGAATTCGCGGCCTTCTTCAGCTGGCTGCGCGCCACCTCCATCGAGGATTTCAGAAGCGGCCTGCAGTTCTTCGACGTCGGATCGCAGAATTGGGCCTACGCCGACATCGCCGGCAACATCGCCTACTTCACCAGCGGCGAGCTGCCGATCCGCGATGATCTGCAGAACCTCGGCTTTCCGGACGGCGGCGTGCCCCCCTTCTTCATCCGCAACGGCAGCGGCGCCCTGCGGCACGAGTGGATGACGCTGACCAATCCGCAGCCGGAGCAGACGTCGACGTACGAGATTCTGCCCTTCGACGAGATGCCCCAGGAGATCAACCCCGGCCGCGGCTATATCGCCAACGCCAACAACGATCCGATCGGCACCACCCTCGACAACAATTCGCTCAACCAGGTGCGGGCCGGCGGCGGCATCTTCTACCTGAACTCCGGCTATCCGAGCCTGCGCATGGGCCGCATCGACCGCGTACTTCAGGAGCTGCTGGCCAATGACGGCAAGGCCACGCGCCAGGATCTCGAGGTTCTGCAGGGCAATAACGAGCTGCTCGGGGCCGAGCTGCTCTCGCCCTTCCTGACGGCGGCCTTCACCAACGCCTCGGCCGGCGGCGCGCCGGCGGCCCTCGCGGCCCTGGCCGCGGATCCCGAGATCGCCGAGGCGATCTCCCGCATCGCGGCCTGGGATTTCTCAACCCCCACGGGCCTCACCGAAGGCTATGACCCGGGCGATGATCCGGCGAACCTCGCGCCGCCGAGCGCCACCGAGATCGCCAACAGCGTGGCGGCCACGATCTGGAGCACCTTCAGGGGCCAGGCCATCGAGCGGGCGGTCGACGGGCCGCTCACCGCCGCCGGCCTGGGCGACTTTCTGCCCGATAACCGCTCGGCCTTGGTCGCCTTCGCCAATCTGCTGACGAGCTTCGAGACCAACCAGGGGCTCGGCCAGTCGGGCTTCCCGTTCCTGCGCACCGGCCAGGGCCTCACCCCGGCCGAGGATCGCGATTTCATCCTGCTTTCGAGCCTGCGCGCGGCCCTCGATCTTCTGGCCAGCGACACCTTCGCCCCGGCGTTTGCCGGCTCCACCAACCAGGAGGACTACCGCTGGGGTCTGCTCCACCGCATCGTGTTCGAGCATCCCCTGGGCGGCCCCTTCAACGTGCCGCCGGCCGGCGGCTTCAGCTCGGTGAGCCCCGAGCTTCCGGGCCTGGCGCGCTCCGGCGGCTACGAGGCGGTCGACGCCTCGCGGCATAACTCGCGGGCCAACGGCCCCCAGGAGTTCATGTTCAGCGCCGGCCCGGCCCGCCGCTTCGTGGGCGTTCTGAACCCCGCCGGCATCGAGGCGCGGCAGGTCATTCCGGGCGGCCAAAGCGGCGTTCTGGGCGACCCCAACTACGCCAGCCAGCTCGGCCTGTGGCTGACCAACGACTACCACGACGTGCTCTTCACCCCGGAGGCCATCGCCGCGGATCAGGTGGAGGAGCAGTCCTTCGACCCCTACTGCGGACCGGTGGACAGCACCCTCTGCTTCCAGAACCAGAGCTTCGCCGCGTCGATCGCGTGGAATAACCCCAACCTCGGGACGGGCGTGGGCCGCCGGGTGCCCGGTGCGTCGAACGTCTCGGGCAACTTCGCCTTCTTCTCAGACGAGAATTGGGAGATGCTGGTCAAGGTGCTCGACGGCTGCTCGCTCAACGGCCACTTCTGGGTCTTCGCCTCCGGCGCCACCGACGTGGGCTGGGAGCTGAGGGTGGAGGACACCGCCACCGGCGCGACGTTCACGGCCACCAACCCGCAGGGCACCCGCTCGCCCGCCGTCACGGCCACCGAGGCCTTCCCCTGCCAATAGGAGGCGCGCCTTCCTGGAACCGGCCGGTTCCCTGACCGGCCGGCTTTCGAGAAGACCGCAAACGGCGACCCAGCCCGCGCCCGCACCGGCGGCGCGGGCTTTTCAGATGCGCTCACACACCTTTGATGAGGACCCCCCTTTGACCATGAAACAGCGAACTCCCATCCGGCGACCCTCCCGGAGACGACTTTCCGCGCGGCGAACGTCGACTCTTCTGATCCTCGGCCTGGCGGCGGTTCTCGCCTCTCCCCTCCTCGCTCAGCCGACCCTCGAGATCGTCGCCGAGCTGGACCAGCGCCCGGGCAACCCGGCGATCGGGCCCGGCGGCGAAATCTTCCTCTCGATGCATCCGTTCGACGCGCCCGAGTTCAAGGTCGTGCGCCTCGAGAAAGACGGCAGCCTGAAGCCCTTCCCCAACCCCAAAATCTCGAGCGGCTTTGTCAACGTGATCGGCATCGTGACCTCCCAGGACGGCATCTTGTGGATGCTCGACATGGGCAGCGCGGAGCAGAGCCCCAAGCTCCTGGGCTGGTCGCCGCGCAAGAACCGCCTCGAGGCCGTGCACTACCTGCCGATCGAGGTCGTGGGCGAGAACCCGTTTTTTCAGGACCTGGCCGTCGACTCAACCGGCCGCCGCGCCTACTTGGCCGACATGAGCCGCGGCGATTTGGTGGGGCTCTCCCGACCGGCCATCGTGGTGGTGAACCTCGACTCCGGCGAAGCGCGCCGGGTGCTTGAGGGACACGAGTTCTTCCAGCCGCCGCCAGGCGCCGTGCAGAAGGCCGACGGGCAGCCGATGAGGCTCCACTCGGAGGGAGGCGCGCAGCCGATCACCCTGGGTCTTAACCCCATCGCCCTCGACGGCACGGCCTCCTACCTCTACTTTTCCACCATCACGCCCGGGCCGGTGCGCCGCGTGCCCACCCGGCTGATCGGCAGCTTCTCCCGCACCGACTCCCAAATCGCCCAGGGCATTCGAACGGTGGGCGAGAAAAAAAGCTCCGACGGCTTTACGGTCTCGGGCGAGCAGGTCATCCTGACCAATATCGACGACAGCTCGATCGACGTGCTCGAGAACGGCGAGCTGCGGACCCTGATTCAGGATCCCAGGCTGAACTGGCCGGACGGCGTCGCCGTCGAGCGCGACGGTTCGCTGATCGTGACGGTCAATCAGCTGCACCGGGCGCCCCCCTTCAATCCGGACAACCGGCCCGGCGGCAAGCCGCCCTATTTGGTGGTGAGGATCTCCGGCCAATAGGGAGTCCGGGTCGCGGCGGTCTTGGCGTAGGATTTACCGCCATGAACACCGCGGCCCTCCAAGATCTCTTCCAGGCCATCGAGGCCGGGGATCCGGCGCCTCACACCTCGGTCGTCGTGCCCTCGCTGAGCTTCGATGTCGAGGAGCTGGCCAAGATCTCGGGCGCTCCCCACTACGAGGAGCGCCTGCTCTTCAGCATCATGCGCCTGCGCGATCCGCGGGCGCGGGTGATCTATCTCACCAGCCAGCCCCTCCACCCGGAAATCGTCGACTATTACTTCGGGCTGCTGGTCGGCGTCTCCCAGCGCTCGATCCGCTCGCGCTTCCAATACTTCTGCTGCTACGACGCTACGGCCCGGCCGCTGACCCGAAAGATCCTCGAGCGGCCGCGCCTGATCGAGCGCGTCCGCGGGGCGATGGGCGATCCCTCCCGCGCCTACCTCACCTGCTTCAACTCAACTCCCCTGGAGCTGAGCCTGGCTGAAAAACTCGGCGTGCCGCTCAACGGCTGCGATCCGGCGCTGCTCGATTTGGGCAGCAAGTCCGGCGGCCGTGAGCTCTTCCGCGAGGTCGGGGTGCCGCGCCCCGAGGGCCGCGAGCGCCTCGAGGACCGCCGCGCAGTGATCGAGGCCCTGGGCGAGATCCACGAGCCCGGCCTCGAGCGCGCGGTGATCAAGCTCGACGAGAGCTTCGCCGGCGCGGGCAACGCCCTCTTCACCTATCCCGATCCCCTGCCCGAGGAGCCCGCGGCCCGCCGCGCGGCCCTGGGCGCCGCCCTCGAGGACCTGCGCTTCACCGAGCCCTCAACCCCCGCCGCCTTCTTCGACAAGCTCGAGCAGATGGGCGGCGTGGTGGAGCACATGGTGAAGGGCGTTGAGGTGCGCTCGCCTTCGGTGCAGATGCGCCTGGTGCCCAACGGCGAGCTGGAGATCGTGTCGACCCACGATCAGATTCTCGGCGGGCAGACGGGTCAATCCTACGCCGGCTGCCGCTTCCCCGCCGACCCGGCCTACCGCGCGGAGATTCAGCGGCACGCCCGCCGCATCGGCGTCGGTCTGCGCCAGCGCGGCGTGGTGAGCCGCTTTGCGGTGGACTTCGTGGTCACCCGCGACCCGCAGGGCGAGTGGAGCACCTACGCCATCGAGATCAATCTGCGCATGGGCGGCACGACCGTGCCGTTTTTGGCGCTTCAATTCCTGACCGGCGGTCACCTCGAGGAGGAGAGCGGCCAATTCCTCGATCCGACGGGGGTGCACAAGTTCTATCGCGCCACCGATAGCCTGACCTCGCCGGGATACCGCGGTCTTCTGCCCGAGGACCTCATGGACATCATCGACGAGCACGGGCTGATCTTCTCGCCCGAGAGGCGCTGCGGGGTGCTTTTCCACATGATGGGCGCCCTCTCGGAGCACGGCAAGATCGGCGTCACCGCCATCGGCAACTCCGCCGCCGAGGCCGAGTCTTTCTTCACGCGCACGGTCGAGGCGCTCGATTCGGAGACCTCTCAAGGGGCCGCCGAGCGCGAGCGCCCGGCCAGCCTGGCTCCCCGCATGCCCATGGAGTAGCGGGGCCGCCGCCGCGGAGGAGAATACCCCTTCGCCAAGAGGCGTAAGGGAGCCATGGAGCAGTACCTCTTCCCGGCATTGGGGCTCCTCGGCCTGCTGGCCATCCTGATCACCGAGATCTCCGTGGCCCACAACAACCGCAGGCTCTCGGCCCAGGATCCGCCGACCGAAAAAGAGCTCGA
>JBCCLG010000291.1:0-6840 GCA_039027015.1 Acidobacteriota bacterium
CGTCGCCCTCGGGCGACGCAAAAGCACCGGTCCAGGGGTCGATGGGCAGATCGCCGCCGCCCGCCGCCAGCAGGGGGAGATCGACTGCCAAACCCAAGGGATCGAAAACCGCTAGGCGGCCGGTCAGAGCGCCGGCGGGAGAGCTCAGCTGAGCCCGCAGCTCGGCGACGCGGCGCTCGAGGGCCTCGGGGCGCAGGCGTTCCTCGAAGCTCGAGAGGGACGCCTCGGGAACCAGAAGAGGCGCGCGTCGGACGACGTAGCGCAGGAAGAATTCCTCGTCCTGCGGCTCGAGGCCGGTGCGCACGGCGGCGACCTCGGGCGAGCTCGCCAGCTCCTCGGCGAGACCCTCTGCGGCGTCCAGGAGATCGCCGAAGTCGCGGGCGGCGTCCTGCGCGCTGCCCGCGACGGGATCCGCGAGCACCAGCACGAAGACTTTCTCGAAGCCGCCGAAGAGATCGAGAAAGAGGCCGTAGTCCCGGGCCTCCGGCGCACCCTCCGGCAGCAGGGCGGTCAGCTGGGTCTCCAGCTCGAGGCGCGACGCCGCGAGGGCGAGGAGTATAGAGGCGGCGAGGGCGATCCCGAGGACCCGCCCCGGGCGTCGAGCGATCGATCGACTCAGGCTCGGCATGGACGGCGAGCGGCCTCGCTCAGGCGGCGCTCTGCCCGCGCTCGAGGCGGGCGCGAGTCACGGCGCGGGCGATACGCGCGGAGTCGACCAGCGGCCGATAGTGACTCGAGCTGCGACCGTCGACCCGGGCCAGGTCGATGGGCACGGTGGCGATCGACAGCCCCTGGCGGAGAGCCCTCACCACCACCGCCGACTCTGCTTCGAAGCGATCCTCCGGAAAGCCCGTCGACTCGATGAGGCGCCGCGTGTAGAGGCGAAAGCCCGTCTGGATGTCGAGCATCATCTGGCCGGCGACCCGCGAGATGATGCGGGAAGAGAGGGTGTTGGCGAAGCGTCGCACCGGGCTCATGCCGGCAAAGAGGTGCTCGCGGGTGCCGAGCACCAAGTCGGCGCCCGACTCGCGCCAGCACCCGATCAGCTTGGGAATCTCGGTCGGCTGATGCTGGCCGTCCGCGTCGAGGGTGATCACCGCGTCGAAGCCGCGATCGAAGAGGGTCTTGAAGGCGAAGCGCAGGGCGTGCCCCTTGCCGCGGTTCTCGGCCAGGCGCAGCACCTCGGCGCCGGCCTCGCGCGCCGCGTCGGCGGTTCCGTCGTCCGAGCCGTCGTCGATCACCAGAAGGGAGGGCCCGCCTGGCGACCCGGGCTCTAGCTCCAGCTCCAGCTCCAGGACGCCCCGGATGACGCCGGCGACCCAGGGGGCCGCCTGATAAGCCGGGACCACCACGGCGATCCGGCCGGCCGGATTCGCCGCCTTTGCGCTCTCGAGGGCTCTTGATTCGGGGGTTTGTGACTGGGAATTTAGGTTTCGAGCTTCTCGAACACTGTCCATGCTGCGGCACCGCCCACTGCGAGGGCCCCCGCCAGCACCCTGCGAGGGGCCAGATTTCCGTCGCCGAACGGTACCACGGCGCAGTCCGGATCCGCCTCGGCTAATCCCGGCGGCGACGCGAAGGAGCCGCCGGTGAGCAGCCGAGCGACCCCGGCCAGGAGGCCGCCCCCGTGCTCGCCGGTATACGCCTGGGCGGCGACGACCGGCGGCATGGCGCCCGGGCCGAAAACCTCGCGCAGCACGGCGGCCTCCGCCGCGTCGCCGCGCGCGCTGCCGCGCGCCCCGCACACCACGGCGCCCTCGCCGCCCGTGAAGTGCGCGGGCTCGAGGCCGAGGCGCTCGAGGCCTAAAACCAGCGCGCGGGCGAGCGGCTCCGGGTCCTGGCCCCAGGAGGTGCGGGGCGCCCGAGGGTCAAAGCCCGCCACGTGACCGCGCAGCCACCACAAATCGCCGCCCGGGCGCAGGCCGCGGGCGCGGAGACGAGCCTCGCTCTCGAGCAAAAAAGCCGTGGCGCCCTCGCCGATTACCGAGCCCCGCCGTCGCCGGTCAAAGGGCCGCGGAACCTCGTCGCCGCCGCGCGAGCCGGCCAGCACGCCGTAGCGATCGAGCGCCGCGTGCAGCAGCGGGTTGACCTCGTCCACCGCCACAGCCATCGCGCTCTCGACCCGCCCCTTGAGGATCATGCGGGAGCTCTCGGCCAGGGCCAGGAAGGGACCCGCCTCGCGCTGGGTGACAGTCAGATTCGGCCCGGTCGCCTTGAGGCTGAGGGCGATTTGCGCCGCCGGCGCGTTGGCCACCGCCTCGGTGAAGAGCGAGGGCGACGCGGCGGTCGGCTGATCGAGGAAAATCTGGCGCAGAAGCTCCTCGGTATAGGAGGAGGGGCCGAAGGAAGTCGAGGAGACGATCCCCATCTCGTGATCGAGATCGAAGCCCGCGTCCTCGCCGGCCCGCTGGATGGCCTGACGGCCGGCGGCCACGGCGAAGCGTGAGGGTGGGCTCATGCGCCGCGCCTGGCGCGGCGGGATCCAGCCTTCGAGGGCTCCTGGCGAAACCAGGGCGGCGTGGCGGGCGCCGCTCTCGCGGTGGTACCCGGCGGATCGATCGACCTCGGTAAGCGGCAGCTCGCCGCGCTCGAAGGCCGCCGTGAGCGCCTCCTCGCCGCTGCCCGTGGCGCCGACGACTCCGAAACCCGCCAGCACGACCCGCCCCGCGGCGCCTGATGAGCTCATGCCGCCGCGCTCTCCCGGGTGAGCACCACGGCGGCGTTCGAGCCGCCGAAGGCGAAGCTGGTGGACACCGCGGCGCTCGCGCGCTCGAGCGAACGAGGCTCGCCGAGCACCAGATCGACGCCCAGCGCGGGGTCCGCGGGTCCGTCGCCCGGGGTTGCGTGCACCACGCGGTGGCGCAGGCATAGGAGAGTCGCCACCGCCTCGATAGCCCCCGAGGAGCCCAGAAAATGGCCGACCACGCCCTTGGTGGAGGTCACCGGCAGGCTCGCCACCCGCTCCCCGAAGACCTCGCGCAGCGCTCCGGATTCGGCGCGATCGTTGAGCGGCGTGCCGGTTCCGTGGGCGTTGATGAAGCTCACCGACCGAGCGGTCACGCCGGCGTCCTCGAGGGCGGCGCGAATGGCGCGCGCCGCGCCCTCTCCTTCGGGATGGGGCGCCGTCATATGGTGGGCGTCACACGACGCCCCGGCGCCGGCCACGCGGCCCAGGGAGCGGGCGCCGCGCTCGGCGGCATGATCGGGCCGCTCGAGAATCAGCACGCCCGCCCCTTCCCCCAGGTTGAGGCCGGAGCGCTCGGCCCGAAACGGCCGGCACAGCTCGGCGTCGATGGCGCGCAGGGAGTTGAAGCCGGCGTAGGTTAAATGGCAGAGGGAATCCGAGCCGCCGGCCACCGCCACGTCGACCTCGCCGGCGCGCAGGGCTTCGAGGGCCGAGCCGATCGCCAGCCCGCCTGAGGCGCAGGCGGACGAGAGGGACTCGACCGGCCCCGCGCTGCCCAGCGCCCGGGCCACGGCGTCCCCGGGAGCGTTGAGGGGATGCGCCGCCAGCCAGGAGATGCGCGGCCAGCCCTGCCGCTCGCCCACCAGACGACGGAAGAACTCTTCGCCTTCGTCCATGGCGGCGGTGGAGCCGCCGAAATAGACGCCGACCCGGCCGAGGTCGATGCCGGCGCGGTCGAGACCGGACTCGCGCCAGGCTTCGACCGCAGCAGCGACCGCGAAACGGTCGGCCCGCGACAGACTGCCTGAGGAGCCCTCGGCGGGCGCGCCGCCCTCAGGCACCTCGCTGGCGAGATCGGTGCGGTGACCCTCGAGGTCCATCCTCGAGGGCCGCTCGATGGCCGGGGCGCCCGTGAGGAGCCCGCGCCAGAAGTCTTCGGTCCGCCAGCCCCAGGCGCTGACCGCGCCGAGGCCGGTGACCGTCACCGGGCCGAGGGGAGGTCTGCTCATAAAGCGGGCGACGGGTCTGTTCGGCAGGGTACCGGGTTTGAAGATGGGGGCCGCATGCTGGGAAACCGCGTGGAGCAGAGCCGCCGCCGGAGGCCGACGACCGTCTCCTGGGGCGCGGGGACGCGGTAGGCGGGTTGCGCTTCGGGGCCTCGGCGGGCATAGACTCGGCGGCCTGGCGCCCGGAGCGCTGGAGAGCGCAGGATTATATGGCAAATTGGCAACATAAGAGTCGAGGCCGTCCTCCGAGGCCCGCCGCCACCCCACCCCTTCACACGCTGTCGGCGGCGTGGCACGCTGCGGTGGTGGCGGGCATGGCCGCGGGCAAGGTTTCGTGGCGCCGGGGCGCCGGCGCGCTGCTCGCCAACCACGCGGTTTTGAGCCTCGCCGGCTGCCTGCCGCGCTCGCCCCTGCTGGGGCCTAACCTGACCAGCCTGCCGGCGGGCACCCCGCGCTGTCCTGATGTAGCCCTCAGCTTCGATGATGGTCCGGATCCGGATGTCACCCCGCGCGTCGCCGAGATCCTCGAAGATCGCGGGCTGCGCGGCAGCTTTTTCTGCATCGGCAGGCGCCTTCGCCGGTACCCGGAGGTGGCGCGCGATCTGGCGGCGCGCGGGCACACCCTCGAGAACCACACCTGGCGTCACCGATCTACTTTCGCCGTTGCGCTGCGCCCGAGCCTGAGGCGCGAGATCGGCGCCGCCCAAAAGATCGCCACCGAGATCGCCGGACGTCCGCCGGCCTGGTTCCGCGCGCCCGCCGGGGTTCGCAATCCCCTTCTCGAGGGCGTCCTGGCGGAGGCCGGCCTGCACTACGCCTCCTGGACCCGCCGAGGCTTCGACACGGTGGACCCCAATCCCGGCACGGTGCTCGATCGACTGATCGACGGCCTCGGCAAGGGAGACGTTCTGCTTCTGCACGACGGCAACTCGGCGCGGGACGCAAACGGGCGGCCGGTAGTCTTGGAGGTGCTGCCGCGCCTTCTCGACTATCTCGAGGCCTTCGAGCTCAGGGCCGGGCCCCTGCCCGAACCCGAGGACCTGCCGGAACCCTGGGGCTGAGACCCCCCGCCCCTACCAAACCCTCCACGGCGCTTCGCCCCGCTCCCACAGATCCTCGAGGGTGTTTTTGTCGCGCAGGGTATCCATGCACTGCCAAAAACCCCGATGGCGGAACGCAGAGACCTGGCCATCGTCGACCAGGCGCCTCAAGGGAGCGTGCTCCCACGGCGTGTCGTCCCCGTCGATGAAGTCGATCGCCTTGGGGTCGACCACGAAAAAGCCGCCGTTGATCCAGCCGCCCTCGCCGTGGGGCTTCTCCTCGAAGTCGGTGATGCGCTCGCCGTCGAAGCTGAGCACGCCGAAGCGCGAGGGCGGCTGCACCGCGGTCATGGTCACCAGGCGATCGCGCTGGCGGTGGAAATCCACCAGCTGATCGATCGGCACGTCGGACACGCCGTCGCCGTAGGTGAAGCAGAAGGGCTCTTCGGGGTCGAGGTACTCGCGCACCTTGCGCAGCCGCCCGCCCGTCATGGTGGCGAGCCCGGTTTCGACCACCGTCACCTTCCACGGCTCGGCGGGATTGGCGTGCACCTGCTCCGTGCCGCGCGCCAGATCGAAGGTCACGTCGGCGCGGTGCAGGGAGTAGTTGGCGAAGTACTCCTTGATCATGTAGCCCTTATAGCCGGCGCAGATGATGAACTCGTCGATGCCGTAGCGGGCGTAGATCTTGAGGATGTGCCAAAGGATCGGCTGGGGACCGATGCGCACCATGGGCTTGGGCCGGAGCACGGTTTCCTCGGCCAGGCGCGTGCCGAGTCCGCCGGCCAAAATCACTGCTTTCATCGCGTGTCTCGGGTTGGGTCGGGGGGTGAATCCTCGGGCGCGCGCGCCTCCGCCTGAGCTTTGAAGGCCCCGTCGGCCAGCTCGCGCCACAGCTTTCGATACTCTTCCACGATTCTCCTGATGGTGAACTCATCCTCGAGCTTCTCGCGGCCCGCGCGCCCCATCCTGGCCGCGCGCCGGGGATCGCCGAGCAGCTCCACAAGAGCTTCCGCCAGCTCCTCGGCCCGCTCGGGCTTAACCAGCAGACCGGTCTCGCCGTCCTCGACCGCCTCGGGGTTGCCCGAAACGTCGGTCGCCACCACGGGCAGGCCGGCGGCCATGGCCTCGAGAATCGCCAGAGGCAGGCCCTCGTAAAGCGAAGGCAGACAGTAGAGCGTGGCCTGGGAGTAATACGCGCCCATCTGCTCGCGATCGACCTGACCGGTGAAAACCACCGAGTCGTCCTCCTGATCTCGCTTCAGGCGGGCCCACTGCAGCTTCAGGGCCTCGTGCTGCTCGCCGGTGCCCACCAGCACCAGCCGGGCTTCCGGCATGCGGTCGAGAACCCGCCTAAAGGCCGCCAGCAGAACCGCCACGGCCTTGCGCGTGCGCATGCGGCCCACGTAGAGCGCAAGGGGCGCTGAGGGCAGCGGCCGATCCGCCGGAGCCTCGAACGACGCGGTGGCGATGCCGTTGTGGATCACCCGGACGTTCTTCGCTCTGTAATCGACCTGCAGCTCTTCGGCGGTTCGGCGACTCGGAGCGACCACGGCGTCGGCCAGGCGCACGATGAGCCTGCCGAGAAACGCCTGAAGCCGGGCCTTTCTCTTGAAGAGCAGCTCCTCGGCCGTGGGCCGAGAGACCTCCACGCCATCGGCAAAGACCGGACGCACCTGCCGGCGCTCCTCGTCGTAGGACACCTGCAGCGTAGCGACCAGCCGCGAGTGCCGCGGCATCAGCCCGAGGCGCCGCAGCAGCCACCAGACGGCGACCACGGCGGCGCCGTCAGACTCGTGGACGTGCACCAGATCGTAGCGCTCCCGGTGCGCCACCACCCGCCACAGGAAATGCAGGCCGCAGGCGACGACAAAGCCGACCTTGCCGC
>JBCCLG010000292.1:0-6835 GCA_039027015.1 Acidobacteriota bacterium
CACAACGGCATCGAATACGGCATGATGCAGGCCTACGCCGAGGGCTTCGATCTGCTGCGCGGAGCCCAGGGCGGGGAGATGGATCTCGACCTCGCGCAGGTGGCGGAGATTTGGCGGCACGGCAGCGTGGTGCGCTCCTGGCTCCTCGACCTGACCGCCGACGCCCTGCGCGAGAACCCGGAGCTTGAGGGCATCACCGCGCGGGTCGCCGATTCAGGGGAGGGCCGCTGGACCGTGATCGAGTCGATCGATCAGAGGACCTCGATCCCCGTGATCACCGCCGCCCTGCAGGCGCGCTTTCGATCGCGCGACGAGGATCGCTTCGCGGATCGCCTGCTCTCCGCCATGCGCAACTCGTTCGGCAACCACCCGGTGGGCGGCGGCTGAACGGACGCCTCGCCGAGGTCACCGGGAGACCGAGGTCATCGGGGGGCCGAGGCGGGCAGAACCCCGCTTCTCGCGGCCAGCCAGTCGGAGAGCTGCCGCTTGGTGGTTCTGAAGTGTTCCGGCGGCGTTTCCTTTAAATCGTTCATCAGGCCGCGAGCCATGCGCAGCGAGGCCGCCCGATCGCCTCTGGCCCCGTGCCACAGGGCGCGGGCGAGGGCGAAGGTCGCGCGACGACCCTCGCCCGGGGCCTTCGAGTTTGGCAGCTCCAGGGCGGATCGGCCGGGCGACGACTTGAGCGCCTCGAGTCGCGAGCGAGCCTCCAGCGGGCGGCCGCTCGCGAGGGCGATCTCGGCCTCCACGCGATGAAAGCTGAAGCGAACGAGGCTGTCGACCGCGAAGGAGGCTTCGGCCGCCTTCGCGGCGCGGCGAAAGTGCTCGCCGGCCAGATCGAGACGCCCGTTGTCGAGGGCCGACTCGGCGAGGCTGAGGTGCATCGTGGCGACGCGGGGATGATCGTCGTCGGAGCGTCGGCCGTGAATCTCAAAGGCCCGGGCAAAGGCCCTCTGCGACTCGCTGAAGCGGCCCATCCGAGCGAGCGCCTGCCCCCAGCCGTGGGCCGCCACGGAGGCCTCGGTATGGCTTCCGAATCCTGCCGCCTCCAGGATCTGCAGGGCCTCTCGGTAGTGGACCTCGGCGCTCTCGTACTCCTCGATCTCGAGGTGCAGCCCCGCGAGGTTGCCCGCCAGCGTGGCCACACTCCTGGGGTCGGGCTCGGGGCGAGCGCGGGCGGTCGCCAGCGCCGAGGAATAGCCGTTGATCGCGATCTCGAAGTTGCCGAGTGCGCCCTGGGCACCCGCGAAGTTGCTGACGGCGGCGATGCGGTTGGGGTGACCCACCGCGAAGCTGGCCTCGGCGAGCCGCAGACCGCGCTCGAGTGCGTTGAGCGCCTCGTCGAAACGGCCCAGTCTCAGGAGGGCGAAGGCCAGAGTGTTGGTCGGCACGAAGAGCGTGGGGTGAGAATCGCCGTAGAAATTGGAGTTCACTTCCAGGGCGCGGCCCAGGGTCTCAGCGCTCTCCTCCGGCCGCTGGGCCTCGTAGAGAGCTCGGCCAAGCCCGGTCATCAAGGCCGCGGTCCGCGGATGCTCCTCACCGTAGATCTCGCGCGCGATGCCGAGGGCCCGGCGCATCTTCTCGACCGACTCCCCCGGCCGCTCCTCGGCCCGGCACAGGACGGCGTCGTGCACCAGGCGCCCCAGCTCGAGCACCGAGGCCGCTTCGCTCGGCAGGCTGGCGGAGGCTGCGATCGAGAGCTGGCGCCAGCTCTCCGCTTTCTCGTTCTTGCCGCGGGCCACGGCGATGCCGAGCAGCTGATTGGCCGCGCGCCCGATCAGATCTTGACGATCCGACTCCTCAGCGAGGTTGAGGGAACGCAGAAAGAGCCCCTCGGCCTCCTCGAGCGCGCCGCCCCCCCGGTGCACGGCCGCGCCCCTCTCGAGCACCGCTTCGGCCAGAGCACCGGGAAAGGCGACCGGGGAGCTTTGGAGCAGCGCCTCGGCCTTCGCCGCGTAGGAGCGGGCGCGGTCATATTGGAGCGTCGCGTTGGAGGCCCGCGAGGTGGCGATCAGCCTGCGCGCCTCCCGAACCCGCTCGGACTCTCCCTCGGATCCCACGGTGAGAGTCGAGAGGGCCATGGAGTCGAAACGACAGAAGCGCGGCGGGGGCAGCAAACTGACGGCGCCGGCGGCGCGCTCGGCGACCTCGAGATCCGCACCCTCAAAGAGGGTCAGCTTGGAGTCCAGCTCGTCTCGCCTCTGATGGAGGCAGGCGAGGCGCAGGTGGAAGGCGGGGTCGGCGATCTCGCCCGCCTGGCGGGCGCCGCAGACGGCGGACTGCTCGCGCGTCCAATTCTCGGCGTAGCCGTCGAGCACGGCCGAAATTCGGCTCCAGGAATCCTCGGCGAAGAGCGCGCCGGATTGCGCGAAGCCCCGGCCGACCTCGCGGGATCGCCCCTCGTTCCAAACCGTCGCGATGCCGCCCTGCGGGGAGCAGTCGTCCACCGGCCGAGCGACCAGCGACCAGCCGATTCCCGCGGCCGCCGCGAGAGTGGCGGCGGCGGCGAGGCCGGGACCCAGCCAGCGCCGCAGGCCCCGCCGACGCGGCGGCAGTCGAGCGACGTGCTGCCCTTCGATCAGCGCTTTGGCCAGCTCGGACATCGACGGCCACCGATCGGCCGGTTTCTTGCTCAGGCCGCGGAGCACGATCGCGTGCAGCCAGGCCGGCACCGCAGGCGATTCCGGAGCCGGCTGCGGATCTCGGGTCAGGAGACTGGAGATCAGCTCGGGGACCGTTCTGCCCTCAAAGGGCAGGCGTCCGTAGAGCGCCTCATAAAAAGATACGCAGAAGCTGAATTGATCCGAGCGGGCGTTGGCGGATTCGCCCTCAAAAAGCTCGGGAGCCATGTAGCCCGGGCTGCCCGCCATGAGCTGCTGCTCGTGCCCGGAGCCGTTCCCTGCCGCGCGTGACTCGCCGCGCGCCTCGTCGTCGATATCGGCCACCGCGGCCGTCGCCGCGGCGGTTTCCGGCAGCGCCAGGCCGAAATCGACGATTTTGGGCAGCTCCCCGGTGCCGAGAAGGATGTTCTCGGGCTTCATATCCCGGTGGATCAAGCCGGCCCTGTGGGCCGCGGCGAGCCCCTGGGCGGCGCCCACGAAGAGAGCTAAGACCTGGCTCCAGTGGCGCTCCTCGGCGGCCAGCCATCGGCTCAGGGTGCCGCCCGGCAAAAGCGCCATGGCCACGTAGAGCCGAGGCGCGTCGCCCTGCTCGAAAGAGCCCACGTCGTAAACCTCCACGACGTTGGGGTGAGAGAGCCGCGCCAGGGCCCGCGCCTCCTGCCTGAGGCGTTCGGTGGCCTCGGTCCCGAGGCTCTTCACAACCTTGACCGCCACGGCGCGGTCGAGCTCCGGGTCGTAAGCCTCGTACACCACGCCCATGGCGCCGATGCCGAGGGGACGGCGGATCCGGTATCTGCCGACGCGGGTGCCTTGGGGCAAACCGCGGTCGGCCGGGCGCCGCGGACGGGCGCCGCCGGGAAGCGTCTGGGTGACGCCGGGGTTTTGGCCTTTTATCGAGGGCACGGTAGCAAAGAAGGAAGCGGCCGAGGGGGTCCAGATTTACGGCGTGGGGGCCGAAGGAAATTTGACGCGCTGTCGCGAGCGGAGCGCCCCGCAATCCTAACCCGAATCTCCCCCGCTCCGGGAAAAACCGAGCAAACGCGGGCCTCTCAGGCTCTGTGGGACTTCCGATCGGCGCTCCGGCGCGCGCTGTTCCAGCGCGGCGGCGGATGACACAATGGCGCCATGATCCCTGGGTTCTCCCTGTCGTCAGGGGGCCGCGAGGCAGGTCGCCGCGGTCCGGCGACAGCTCGTCTGCTCGCCCTGCTCGTCGGCCTGCTGGCCATCGGCGCATTTCTCGGCCTTTTCGAGGCCGCGGGCTTCCGCGGCAAGATCGGCCGCGTCTTCGTGTATCTCAGCCCCACCGAGTCGCTTTTTTGGTTCGCCCACCTTTTTCTTCTCACCCCCGGCATCTTCCTCGTCTCGTGGGGCCTGGCGCCCTGGCTCTCGAAGCGCTGCGCGGCGGTCGCGGCGTGGCTTTGCGGCGGCAGCCTGACGCGGCGCCGGGCGCTCGCCGTCGGCTACGGCGTCAGCCTCGGCGCGCTCGCGCTGCTCTACCGCCACCTGGTGCTTTTGGATCTGCCGGTCACCGACGACGAAGGCGTGGTGCTCTTCGGCGCGCGCATGATCGCCGAGGGTCAGGTGAGCGTTCCGGTTCCCGAACCTCGCCAGGTCCTGCCGCTTCACTACACCTATGTGCGGGAAGGGCGCATCAGCTCTTTCGACTATCCGGGCGGGCTCTTTTTCACCGCCCTCTCCCTCGTCACCGGCAGCGGCGCGGCGCTTTTCGCCCTCGTGGTCGGCCTCTCGTCGATCGCCCTGCCAATCGCCGGCGCCGCGCTGGCCGGACGCCGGGGGGCGCTGGCCGCGGCGGGCTTCTGGCTGGCCTCGCCGATGGTCTTCACGCTCTCGGCCACCGCCCACCCGCAGCTGCTCTCGCGCTCCCTGTGCGCAGTGGCCCTCGCGGCGTATTGCGTTCTCCTGCGCAGGCCGCGCCGCGAACGGCTGCCGGGGGCGCTTCTCGGGGCGTGCGCGGGGCTCGCCTTTCTCTGCCGGCCGATCGAGTCCGCCTGCCTGCTCACGCCCGTGGCGGCGCACCTCTCGCATCTCGCCTGGCGGAAGCCGCGCCGCCGAGCGACTTGGCTCACGGTGGTGCTCGCCTTTCTCCCCTCGGTGGCGGCCTTCGGGCTCTACAACCGGGCGGTGACCGGCTCGCCGTGGGTGCAGGCGCGCTTCACGCCGCAGCTCGCCGGCGACTTTGAGACCGAGCTGACGGCCCGCCTGCTGCTCGGCACCAACCTCGGCTTCAACTTCCTCATGATCGTCGTCTTCGGGCTGGGCCCTCTCGGGCTGCTGCTTGCCGGAGCGGGACTCGGCGCCCGCGGCATATCGGGCACGATCGGCCGAACGCTGGCCGCCGGCATCGCGCTGCAGCTCGCCGTCGCCCTCCTTCACCCCAACACCGGGATCCACGTCGTCGGCCCGATCCACTACTCCGAAACGGCCGTGCCCCTGGTGCTGCTCGCCGCCCTGGGCCTGCGCGAGGTGGCCCGCGGCGGCACCGCCCTGCGCCTGCAGCCCGACTCCCTGCGCGCCGCCGCGCTGGCCCTGAGCGCGACGCTCTTCGCCTTCACCGCGGTCCACTCCCTGACCCTGCGCGGCCAGGCCTGGACCCAGAGGCTCACCCTCGAAGCGATCGCCGAGCAGAACCTGAGCCGCGCCGTCCTGCTCACCCGGGCGCCCTACAGGCTGTGGGACCTGAGGCCGGAGCTGGCGCTCACGCGCAGCCATGTCATTTATTTCCCGCCCAACGATCCGTGGCTGCGCGATGACGTGATCGTGACGATCGACCGCATGCCTCCGGGCTTCTTTCGCGCCGCCTTTCCCGATCGCGACATCGTGCGCATGAGCTACCACGCCGAGGATCCGCCGATTCGTTTTGAGCTGCTCGCGCGCGCAGGAGAGCGCCCGTGATCGACCGCCTGCGCAGGCCCATCGAGACGCTGCTCGATCGACGCGTGCCGGCCACCGGCCTGGGGGTTTTCCGCATTGCTCTTTCGATCATCATGCTTTTTGAGTGGGCCCAAATGGCCTACTTCAAGGCCCTCATCTTCGACCCCATCCCCTTCCTACAGCCGGCATCCGGTTATCACTTCCTGATCGTCATCTGGGGCCCGGCGATCCTCTGCCTGATGATCGGTTGGTGCACCCGGCCGGCCTCGGTGATCAACTACCTGATCACCGTCGCCCTGCTCGGCCCCCTGACCGACTTCGAGTACCACTACGATTTCGTGCTTCTCGGCACGACCTTTCTCCTGATCTGGATCCGGCCCGGGGCGGCGCTCTCGGTCGACCGCTGGCTGGCGAGGCGGCGCGGCGATGCGTGGCGAGACGACGTTTCGGTGCTGTCCTACTACGCACCGCTGATCATGGGGCTCGGCCTGTTTTACCTCGACTCGGTGACTTACAAAGTCCTCTCGTCCATGTGGCTGACCGGCCTGGGGCTGTGGCGGCCGTCTTCGATTCCACCGCTCACCTACCTGAACCTCGGTCCGCTTCTCGATCAGGAGGTGCTGGTTCGCAGCTTGAGCTATCTGGTGTTTCTCTTCGAGGTGATTTTCCTGTTCGTCTTCTTCCGCCGCGCCTGGCGGGTGCCGATCCTGATCTTCGGCGCGCTGATGCACTTGGGCATCGCCGTCGCCTTTCCGATTCCGCTCTTCGGAGTGGGCAGCGCTATTTTCTTCCTGCTGATGGTGCCCTTCGCCTGGTGGCGGCGCTTCCTGCCTCGAGGCGCCTCCCCCGCCGAGCCGCTCGCACCCGAGCACACAAAGCGCCAGACCTCCGCGATTTTGGCTTTCTCCGCGCTGCTCGTTCTTTTTCAGATCAGCGCCACCTACCGCTCCGACCTGCTGCAGCCCATGCGGTCCGCCGTGGACTCAACGCAGCTCGGAATGCTCTGGAACGGCTTCATAGACACGACCTCGCGGCCGTCTCGGATGCTCTTCGGCGTAACGCCTCATATGCTCTTTGTTGACGATCACTTCGACGACTACATCGAAGTGCTGGCCCTCGTGGTCCCCACCGAAGAGGGGGAGGACTGGCTGCCGTTTTTCGATCGCCAGGGCCGGGCAGCCTTCCCGAGCTGGGGGCGAGTCTGGGCGGCCACGGCTTTCCGGGTCGCTGGCCCCTGGCCGAGCCAGCGGGAGATGGAGCTGGGCCTCGAGCGTCACGGTACTTTTCGGATGGTGCGCCGCGGGCATGATCTGCGCACTACCCCG
>JBCCLG010000293.1:0-6832 GCA_039027015.1 Acidobacteriota bacterium
AAAACCGCCCCGAACCCGCGGCTGGGTGCCTCGGGCGGGGCCCCGGCCGGTGGACTTGGTCGCGCCGGGCCCGGGACTCGAGCTTCGTCAGGACGAGATTTCGCGGCTGCGCGCCGGGACCGGCTCCCTCGGCCTCCAGCTGCAGTCCGGAAAAACCCTCGAGGCCGACCAGGTGCTCCTCGCCACCGGCTTTGACGGCCGACGACCCGGCGGGCTGCTGCTCGATCGCCTGGTCGACGAGTTCGATCTTCCCTGCGCCTCGTGCGGATACCCGAGGGTGGACCGCTGCCTCCGCTGGCACCCCAGAATCCACGTCACCGGACCCCTGGCCGAGCTCGAAATCGGCCCGCCGTCGCGCAACATCGCCGGCGCCCGCCGCGCGGGAGATCGGCTGATGCAGGCCCTTTCGATCGGCGAGAGAGCCGCCTGAAGGGGCGGGTTCATCGCCGCGTCGAGGGCCGGCGCGCGGAATCCCGCGGCAGCAGCTCGAAGATCGCCAAAGCGTGCTGCTCGTCCTGAAAGCGCGGCACAAGCGCCAGGGGCGCCGCCGGGTCCGGCGCCTGGGCCTGCGCCATGTAGGCGCGGTGCACGATGCAGAAGCGCACGCCCGCCTGCCCCAAAGCCTCGAGCGACGCGCGGTCCGGAAAGGTCTGCATGGCCTTCTTGAGGCTTCTAAAGTCAGCCGGGAAAAAGCCCGAGTACCCGTTGACCATCGGTCGCCAGTGGCTCATCTGCCAATACATCCATTGCCCGGTGCCGAGGTAGGCGCGGGCGCTGCGCCCGTCGGGAAAGGGCACGAAAGCCAGAACGTCCTCGGGAGCGCTCTCCTCGAGGATCCAGTTCAGCCACGGTAGGTCGCTGCTCAGGGGCGGCAGCTCCTCAACAGGCCCCATGGCGGGCCGAATCTCGAGCACCGCCAGGGCCGCCAGCGCGAGGACCGCGCCCTGCGCCGCGAGGAGCGCCCGTCCGCCGAGCCGCCGCGCGGCGGCCTCCGCGAGGAGGTGCAGTCCCAGGGCCGCAAGACCCACAACCGCCAGCTGCGCGAAGAGAGCGAAGCGGAAAAAGCTGCGGATCTGGGAGAGCCCCGGCAAAGGGCGCAGAAGGTCGAGCAGGGAGAGAGGCCCGACGGCCAAATGGCCCCCCAAGGAGAGCAGGAAACCGGAGGCGAGGCAGAGGGCGCCGGCCACGGCCAGGGGTCGCCACGCTGTGGAGCGCCACGCGGCAAAGAGCGCGAAGCAGGCCAAGAGCACCCGCAGCGTGCCGGGCCAGAAGGCCCGGGACGAGGGCCGCTCGGAAACCTCAAGACCCACCGCGCGGGAGCCTGGAATCTCCGCGAGCGGCGCCCAGGCGCTCGTGCGATAGTGCTCCAGGCGAGCGCTTTGCCGGCGGGCGGTCTCCTCCGAGCGCTCGAAGCCCTGGCCGGCGGTAGCGCGGCTTTGGGCGATCAGGAGCGGAGAGACCAGGACTAGGAAAAGGCCCGCGGCGGCCGCGGCGCCCAGGATCCCCGAGCGGCCGGCGAGCAGCGGCTCTCGCCACCACCACAGCACCGCGGGCGCCGACGCCATGGCCGCAAAAACAGCGACCTGGGAGCCGAAGCCGTAGGCCACGGCCAGCGCGAGTCCCGCCAGGCATCCGGACGCCACGCCCGGAGCCTCTCGGAAGCGCAGCACGGCGAGGGCGAAGAGGAGAACGCCGGCCAGCGGCACCAGCTGCAGCACGCCCAGCTCCTGGTGCGTGAAGGGCAGAAGAAGAACCATGCCGCCGCCGGCCGCCGCGGCGGGCCAGCCGAGACCCACAGCCCTCGAAAGCAGGCACGCCAGCCAGCCGTTGATCGCCAGGGAAGCGATCAGGATGACGTTATAGGCGGCGAGTATCGAGAGGCCGCAGGCCGCGAGAAGCGCCGCGAGGAGGCCGCTGAGCGGCTGCGGCTCCGAGAGGGCCAGGGTGTCGGGCGCCGGATGAAAGATCGGAGCCTGCCAATAGGAGGCGGAGGTCAGAAACGAGCCCCGCCCGAGGCTCTCGACGTTCCAGGCCAGGGTCCACAGGTTGAGCAAGGGGACCGTCGCCACCGTTTCGGTGCCGAGCGCCAGGCCGCTGTTGAGGCGGCCCGGGAGCGGCCAGGTGGCGACGATCGAGGCGAGAAGGAAGAGCGCGGCGAGCCCCAGTCCCGTCAGGAGGACCGAGGCTCGATCGCGCGCTCCCGCTCTCAAAACCGCAGCTTGGCCGAGAGCGTGACGTTACGCCCGGGCAGCGGAGCTACGTTCTTGAGGAACGAGGTGTGAACCCGCGCCTCTTCATCGCCCAGGTTCCGACCGCGGAGCAGGAAGTCGACGATGCGGTTCCCGAAGAGCAGCCGGTATCCGAGGCTGGCGTTGACCATGGTGTAGCCCTCGGTGGGCGTTTCGTTGGCGCCCACGTCGTTCTGATCGTCGATCCACCGGACCTCCGCCGAGGCGTCCCAGCGGTCGCTGTGGTAGTGCACGCCGCCGCCGAAGCGGGTGGGAGAGATGCGCGGCAGGTTGCCGCCGCTATCCAGCTCGGCGTCCACCAGATCGCCCATCAGGGTGAGGTGCACGTGCTGGCCTCTGCGCTTGAAGACCTCCAGACGCGCCTTGAGCTCGAGGCCGTCGAAAATCGCGTCCTCCTGGCTGTAGAGAACCACCGGGAAGCCCTCCTCTTCCTCGCCGGTGAAGGCCTGGAAGATGAAGTCCGAGAAGTCCTGCCGGTAGAAGGTCAGCTCGCCGGAGAACGCCCCGGTCTCGGCGCGGAAGGAGAGATCGAAGCCGAAGCCGACCTCCTCGTCGAGGGTCGGATCGCCGATCTCAAAGGCCTGGGTGGCGACGTGGAGACCGTCGGAGAAGAGCTCCTCAGCCGCCGGCAGGCGGACCGAGCGGGCCGCCGAGACCGCCACCGAGAAGGTTTCGCTGGCGCGCCAGACCAGACCGAGCGAGGCGCTCAGGCCGTCGAACGACAGATCCTGCGTCGCCGTCTCGCTGTCCTGATTCTCGAAGCGCGCGCCGAACTGCCAGGTCACCGGCCCGCTGTCGTACTCCTGCAGGGCGAAGACCGCCAGACGCTGGGTTGTCGAAGCGGGGATAAAGGCTTCGGCACCGATGGCCTCGAGGTCGCGATCGAGGAACTGCACGCCGAACGAGCCGCTGTAGTTGCCGCGCTGAGCCTGGACGAACTCGACCCGCGACTCCAGGAAGTCATTGAAGAAGACGGTACCTTCCTCCTCGCCCTCAAACTCGAGATGCTCGTAGTCGGTGGCGCCGAGGCGCAGCTTGACGGCCTGGATGCCGGAGAACGGCTGGTTGATCTGGCCGCGGAGGTCGAAGCGGCGCTGCTCCATGTCGAGGCGTACGGGCACGCCCTCTTCATGCTCCTCGCCCTCTTCGTCGTGCTCTTCGCCGTCTTCGTCGTGCTCGCCCTCTTCCTCATGCTCTCCGTGCTCTTGGCCGCCGGGCAGGCCGTAGTCGGTGTCAAAACCGCTGACGGAGATGCCGAAAAAGCCCTTGTCGCCGAAGAAGTAGGTGCCGCCGACGCGCGCGCTCTGAGTCTCGATATCGGTGTTGGGCACGACGCCGAAGGGGTTCTCCTCTTCGTGCTCCTCTCCCTCTTCCTCGTGCTCCTCGTCGTGCTCCTCCTCGACGCGCGCGAAGCCGGGGATCTCATACTCGTCGGCCTCGCGGAGCGAGCCAGCGATGTCCCAGGCCCAGTTGCCCTGGCTGCCGTTCAGGTTGACCGAGCCGAAGCGCTCGTCGGAGACGGTGCCGCCGCGCAGCTCCACCTCGCCGTGAACGCCCGTGTCTCCGCGCACGGTGGGAATGCGCTCGTCGATGATGTTGACGACGCCGCCGATGGCGCTCGAGCCGTAGAGCAGGGTGCCGGGACCCCGGATCACCTCGATGCGCTCGACCTGACCGATCTCGACGGTCACGGCGTGGTCTTCACTGACGGTGGAGGCGTCGCCGCTGCCGATTCCGTCCTCGAGCATCCGGATACGGTCGCCGCCCAGGCCACGAATGATCGGCCTGCTGGCGCCGGGTCCGAAGAAGGTCGCGTGAATGCCGGCCTCCTGGGCAAGGGTCTCGCCCAGGGACGATTCCGAGCGAACCGCCAGCTGGTGCCCGCTCAGGCTGGTGGTCGGAGAGGCCAGGTCGTTGGGGTCGCGGGCGTTGGCGAAAGCGGAAACGATGATCTCCTCGGAGTGGAGACCCGCGACGAGGTCGAGCTCGAGGCCGGTTTGCTCGCCGGCGACGACCTCGACCAGCTCGGCCACGACGCCGAGACTCGGAACGCGAACCTCGACGAGGTACTTGCCGGGCTGGACGTCCTCGAAGCTGAAGGAGCCGTCGCTGTTGACGTCGGTCTTGAGGCCCAGGTCGGGCAGAATGGCGGTGGAGAGAACGAATTCATGGTCGTTCTCGTAGGCCACGCGGCCCGAGATCGAGCCCGAATCACCCGACTGGGCCAGAACCGGCGATGCCAGGCAGGCTAGAAGCAGGGCGAGGCATAAAGCCCCGAGACCGAAAATCCTTCGGCCGGATAATGAATGTGCTGAGTCAGAAATCGGCATACCTTAAAGTCCTTTGGCGGACCCCCAAACGCAGCGGGGTCCGAGTTCATCTTCGAACGATGTCGCCGGCGGCTTGTGCCGGCTTAGGTGGTTGGGCAATGCGATGCGTGGACTCCCCGTCCGGGAGTTCGGATGACCGGCTCGGGCCCTGAGATCCCGGCTCGGGAAGCTGAATCCCGGCCCGGTTGGCCTGCGGCTTGAGGTGAGTAGAGGCGAGGCGGAGATTCAGGAGGCTGCGGGTGGACCCCGCAGGTGGCGTCCGCTCCAGAGGCGAAGGGCCCTGGGCTCTAAATGGACGCTGGCCTCCGCGCGGCCGAGGGAATTCGGTGCAGAGGCCTCGATCGGCGGCGCCGCCAGCACCGAGCGCAGGGCGCTGTGAAAGCAGCCCACGCAGTGGTGGTGCCAGGCATCGGCCGCGACGAGCTCGGTGGCCGCATCGCCGGCGGCGTGAGGGCCCTCGACCCGCCCGTGATCGAGGTGGCACTCCGAGTCCGGGCAGGCCGAGCCGTGGGCGTGATCATGAACCGCTGGACCCGCGAGCGGGAGCAGCAGCATCAGGACCGCCAAGGCCAGCAAACTCGGATTTTCGGGCCGCATGTTGGCAGTATAACGAGAATTCGTTATCACCGTCGCCCTCTGGGGCCGCCTGATTCCTGCCGATTTCGGGGCGCTCGCTGAGGACGGCCGAGCGCGCGGACGCCGCGCAGATTCCGGCTGCGCGAAGCCCCAGGGAATTCGACTACCCGCAGCGCGAGCGCGAGTTCAAGAGCCAGCGGAAAAGACGCGCGGGAGGCGATTCTGAGCTTGCTTCTGAACCTTTTGCTCCGGGCCAGGGCCAGCGCGGCGAGCCCTCGGCCGGCGAAGCTCATAGCGGGTGCTAACCTCGCCCGAATATCCAAAGTTCAGCGGCCGTAACCAACCCAACGCCGATTCGCCATGCGGCGAGCCTCGCGCTCCAGGCTCGCCGCGGATCGGCCTTTCATCTGCGGCTCGAACTATCGCTCGAGGAGAAGAAGACATGGAAACCTGGATTGCAATCGGCGTTGGCGCGCTCGTTCTGCTGGCGCTCTACCGCATCTACGTGCGGGTGATCAAAACCCGCAACGCCGCCCTGAACGCCCTCGCCACCGTGGACGTGCAGCTCAAGAAGCGGCGTGACCTGATCGGCAACGTGCTGACCATCGCCAAGCAGACCATGCGCCAGGAGGTCGAGCTCATCGAGCGCGTGACCGCCCTGCGCCAGCAGGCCGCGGTCGAGCCCGACTCGGGCGATGCCGGCGCCGTGAAGCAGCACCTGCAGGCCGAAAACGCCCTCGGCCAAGGCATGCAGCGACTTTTCGTCCAGGCCGAGGCCTATCCGGAGGCGCAGTTCGTGGCCGCCATGACCCGGGCCCAGGGCACCTACGAAGAGGTCGAGGGCCACATCGCGGCGGCCAGACGCTTCTACAACTCGGCGGTGGAGGATCTGCAGAACGCGGTGCAGATTTTCCCTTCGAGCCTGGTCGCCAGGATGCTCGGCGTTGAGGCCCTGCCTTTCTTCGAGATCGCCGAGGAGGAGCGAGCCCCGGTCGACGCCTCTGAGTTCTTCGCCAGCTGAGGCCGGTATGGGGTTTATTAAATGGCTCGTTTCGCCCGCGCTCGAAACCTATCGCCTGGCGCCCGTCGACGAGATTCGCGGCAAGGACCCGGAGGCCATCGAGGGCGCGAGCGCGCTCGAGGCCGACACCTTCGAGAAGCTGGAGCGCCAGCGCGCCTCGGCGCTTCTTCACCGCCAGCGCAGCCTGCAGGTCGGCGTTCCCGCGGTGCTGCTCGCGGTCGCGGCGACGTATTTCATCTGCACGGCGATGGGCTACCCCACGGCCGACGCGGCGTTTCGTGGGCTGATCGCGGCCGTCATCGGCGGCCTGATCCTGTGGGTACTCTCCAATATCGGCGTGTGGATCTTCCGCAAGACCGCCAAATACCGGGTGCTCGCGGTGCTGGCCGCCGAACAGGGGCTGACCTACCGCATCTCCGGGGTCGATAGGGACACCATACAGCTCTTTGAGGATCAGAACCTCTTCGGGTCGAGCTCGAACTCGGGAGACACCGAAGACGCGTTTTCCGGGGAGATCGACGGGGTCGACTTCCTCCTCTTCGAGGCGCTTCGGGAAGACCGCAGAAGATCCAGCTCCAGCTCCGGCGGCAGCAGCAGCAAAACCGTGGAGTTCCACGGCCTGTGCCTGCGCCTCGGCTTTCCGAAGCGCTTCTCCG
>JBCCLG010000294.1:0-6827 GCA_039027015.1 Acidobacteriota bacterium
CTCGGCAGGTGGGCCCTCAAACCTCGCTCCAGGAGCAAGCGCGCCAGCGTGCAGATGCTGGGGATCGTTTTCCTGATTGTCGGCTTTGCCGTCTCGTTCGCCGGCTACAAACTCCTCGAGGCCGGGTTTGCCCCCGGCGAATACTTCCTGGACTTCAGCTCGCTGATCCCCCTCGCCGGCGGCATCGTGGTGCTTCCGCTGGGTCTCGGGCTCTTCGTTTTGGGTCTTCTGGCCCTGGCAAACGACGGCGACGCCAGCGAGGACTACGCGGACGATTGGCGCAAGGTCGGGGCCTCTCCTCCCCGCGAGCCGGCGGACCGCCGACCGATCCGAGAGGGCGGAGGTGTCGTACACTCGCGCGACCCTGACCGTGGCCTCTAAACGAACTTTGAGGAGAGATCGATGGAAACCCTGGACGCCATTTATCAACGCCGCGCCATCAAGGCTTTCGACCCCGAGCATCGCCTGACCCAGGAGGAAGAGCAGAAGCTGCTCGAGGCCACGATTCAGGCCCCGACCAGCTTCAACATTCAGCATTGGCGCCTGGTCGTGCTGCGGGATCCGGCCCTGCGCTCCCGACTGCGCACGGAATTCGGCAACGATCAGTCTCAGATGACCGACGCCTCGCTGCTCGTGCTCTTCACCGCCGACACCAAGGCCTGGCAGAAGGACCCCGGCCGCTACTGGAAGAACGCGCCGGACGAGGTGGCCGACCTGCTCGTCGGCTGGATGGGCCCCTTCCACGAGGGACGCGAGTGGCTGCAGCGCGATGAGGCCCAGCGCTCTATCGGCATGGCGATGCAAACCCTGATGCTCGCCGCCCAGGACCTCGGCTATCACTCGTGCCCGATGATCGGCTTTGAGATCGAGAAGGTCGCGGAGCTGATCAACCTGCCGGAGGACCACGTGATGGGTCCCCTGGTGGCGATCGGCAAGGGCACCAAGGATCCCTGGCCCAAGCCGGGACAGCTCACGCTGTCCGAGGTGCTGGTGGAAGACTCCTTCTAGGCCGAAATCAAAGCCCTCGAGGAGGCCTTCGCGCGGCCGGTTGCCGGGCCGGCCGCGCGAAACGTTCTCATCGGCGGGGGGCGAGGCGTCGTACACTAGGTCAGATGTCGCAATGCCATACGCCCGATCCCTTTGACGCGCAGCTCATCCCCCTGGTCTACGCGGAGCTGCGCGCGCTGGCCCATAAATATCTCCAGGCGGAGTCGCGCCACCGGCCGATTCAAACCACGGCGCTGGTGCACGAGGCCTACCTCAGGCTCGCCGAGAGAAAGGTCGAGGGGCGCGACCGCACCCACTTCGTTGCCCTCGCCGCCACCACCATGCGCCGGGTGCTGGTGGATCTCGCCCGGGAGAGGGCGAGCCACAAACGCGGGGCCGGCGCCATCCATCTGCCCCTCGACGAGCAGCTGCTGGGGGCTGAGACCCCCCAGGCCGACGTTTTGGCCCTCGACCAGGCGATGACTCGGCTCGAGCAGCTCGATCCGCGCAAGGCGCGGGTCGTGGAGCTTCGGGTCTTCGGCGGCCTGACGGTAGACCAGGCCGCCGCGGCCCTCGAGGTGGGCCGCGCCACGATCGAGCGCGACCTGCGATTCGCCAAGGCCTGGCTGGGCCGCGAGCTGCGCGCCTCGACTTCGCCGCGCTAAGCGCCCCGCCGCTAGGAGCAGCCATGGATCCCCAACGCTGGCGGCAGATCGAGAGCCTCTTTCACCGCGTCCTGGAGAGGCCCCCGGGCGAGCGCCCCGGCCTCCTTGCCGAGCTGGCCGCGGGCGACCCCGAGCTGCGCGAGGAGGTCTCTTCGCTGCTCAGCGCTCACGCCGAGGAGGGCGATGCGGTGTCCTCGGCCATCGGGCGCAGCTTGAGGGACGTGGCCGAGGGATCCAGCCAGCAGACCTTCGGGCCCTACCGGGTTGAGCGCCGCCTCGACGGCGGCACCCAGGCGGACGTGTACCTGGCCGAGCGGACCGACGGCGAGTACCGCACGCGGGTGGCCATCAAGGTCGCGAGGCGGGGCTTTCCCACCGAGGAGCTTCGACGGCGCTTTCGCCAGGAGCGGCAGATTCTCGCCAGCCTGAATCACCCCAATATCGCCCGCGTGCTCGACGGCGGCACCACCTCTGACGGCCTGCCTTTTTTGGTGATGGACTTCGTCGACGGCCAGCCCATCGACCGATACTGCGACGAGGCGCGCCTCACGATCCGCCAGCGCCTGGAGCTTTTTCGCGCGGTGTGCTCGGCCGTGGAGCACGCGCACCGGAACCTCACCATTCACCGCGATCTCAAGCCGAGCAATATCCTGGTGACCGCCGAGGGCTTTCCGGTGCTGCTGGACTTCGGCATCGCCAAGCTCCTGGCCGAGCCTGAGGGCGTCGATTCTTCGGTCCGCACGATCGACGGCCTGCGCTTTCTCACCCCCGCCTTTGCCAGCCCCGAGCAGGTTCTGGGCGAGAGGCTCACGACCTCGACGGATCTCTACTCCTTGGGAGTCCTCCTCTACGCCCTCCTGGCGGGCCGGCCGCCTTACGACTTCGCCAGCCTCGAGCCGAAGGCCCTCTACGAGGCGATCTGCGAGCGGCGCCCGCCGCCGCCGAGTCAAAGCCTCAAGGGAGGCGAGGAGGACCGGGAGAACACCCGCGCCATCGCCCGCGCCCGCGGCGCCGGCGTCTCGGCCCTGCGCCAGCGCCTCAAGGGAGACCTCGACACCCTCACCATGAAGGCCCTGCGCAAGAAGCCCGAGGAGCGCTACCCCACCGTGGCCGCGCTGGCTGAGGATATCGACCGCACCTTGAGCCACCGGCCGATCAGCGCTCGCCCGGAGTCTGCCGGCTACCGCTTCGCCAAGCTGGTTCGCCGCCACCCCTACGGCGCCGCCGCCACCGCCGCCCTGCTGCTGGCCATCGCCCTCGGCGTGATGGCCACCCTGCGCGCCACCTGGCAGGCCCGCGAGCAGCGAGACAGGGCCCAGGCCAGCATGACCGAAGCCGAGCGGGTCACCGACTTCATGGTCGACCTCTTCGGATTCGCCAGCCCGGAAACCTCCCTGGGGCAGGAGGTCACCGCCGCCGAGGTGCTCGATCTGGGCGCCGAGCGCATCGCCCTCCTTCTCGACGGCCAGCCCGTCAGCCGCTCCAGGCTGCTGCGCGCCATGGGCCAGGCCTATCACGGTCTCGGCCGCTACGAGCGCGCCTCGGAACTGCTCACGGCCTCGATCGAGGAGCGCCAGAGAGCCGACGGTCGCCGGCATCCCGAGGTCGCCGAAAGCCTGCTGGATCTGGCGAGCGCCCAAATCGGCCAGGGCGCCACGGGGGCCGCGGGAAAGACCCTCGCCGAATGCCTGACGACCTGCGAGCGCCTTGGCGAGGAGGCGGAACCCGTGCGCGCCTCGGCCCTCAACCTGCTCGCCGAGGTTCGCCAGCGCCAGGGCCGGATCGAAGAGGCGGAGGATCTCTTCCGCCAGGCCCTGACGCTCCACACCCGGGTGCGCGGGGCCGACCATCTCGTCACGCTCGAGAGCCGCAACGACCTCGGGGAGATCCTCGCCGAAAGGGGCCGCATGGCCGAGGCCCACGAGCTCTTCAGGCGGGTTCTCGAGGGCCAGAGGGCGCAGCTCTCCCCCGTGCACCCGGACGTTGTGAAGACCCTCAACAATCTGGCCACGGCGCAGCTGGCGACGGGCGAGCTCGAGGCCGCGGAAGGCTCCATGCGCCAGGTGGTGGCGGCTCGCCGCCAGCTCTACGCCGAAGAGCATCCCCACGTGGCGCTGGCCTACAGCAACCTGGGCCAGGTGCTCTCCTCCCAAGGCGACCACGAGGAGGCCCTCGAGTGGCTCGAGCCCGCCCTCGAGCTGAGCGTTCGGCACTACGGCGCGGACCATCCTCGGGTCGCCGACCTGACCTACAACCTCGGCTTCGTGCTCGAAGAGCTGGGCCGGCTGGACGATGCGGAGCGCCGAATGCAGGAGGCCCTGACGCTGCGCCGCGCGGCGCACGGCCCGAATCATCCGGCGGTAGCCCAAAGCCTGGTCGCCATCGCCGGCCTGCATCACCGCATGGGCCGCACCGCCGATGCCATCGCCGACGCCCGAGAGTCGCTCAGAATCCTCGGCGAAGCTCTACCCGAGGACGACTACCGCCAAAGCTCGCCGCAGCTTCAGCTGGGTCTGCTTCTCACCGCGGCCGGCAGGTGCGACGAGGCCGGGCCGCTTTTAGAGCGCGCCGAGGCGCTGCGCCGGCAATATCTTCCCGAAGAACATCCCGCCCTTAGGGCCGTGATCGACGCGCGCCGGGCGTGCGGTCCAGGCGCCTCCGGGGCCAGGCCGGTTTAGGGCGCCAAGGCACGATCACCAGCCCGCTTTTGGTGTCGGATCCGTCGACCTGGCCCTTCAGCGAGATCCTGCTGATGGCGGGAGAGGCGCAGGAGGCCTCGCCCACGAGAGCGGCGTGGGCTTCTGCGCTGGCCTTGGCATAGGCCCAGGTGTCGCCCACGCTACCCGGCGGCTCGTAATCGCCCTCGAGGCACTCCACGTATGGCGCAAAGGAGAAACATGTTTCAATCTCCACAGACGCGTCGAATTTGAGCTCGGCGCTTCTTCCAAAGACTCTCTCGGTCCACGAAAGCGACTCCGGAGTCTCGCTCACCTTATGAATTTCCGGGGGCCAGAACCCCAGCCTCGGCGGCTTTACCAGCTCGACCTGGGCGAGGCTTGAGTGCTCCTCGCGGCCGTTGACAAAGAACTCGGTGGAGGCCGTGGCGCGGGCCAGAGTGCCGTACGTTCCCGAGGCAATGCCTTGGGCGCTCGCGGAAGTTTCGGCCTTCACACCGGACGCGGTGATCTGGGCGTCCGGGCATGCAGAAGCGCACGGATTGAGGATGGGAACGTGCAGCTCCCGACCCGAGAAAACCGCCTGGCTCCAGCCCTGGATCGTATTGCAGCGCAGGTGGAGCCCGACGCTCCCCTCGCCGGTCTGCAGGATCGATATCGGCTCGCCACCGAGCATCTGAGCGGTGACCTCCAAATTGGCGCCCGGACCGGTGCGCCGCAGCTGTTCGGCGACGGGGTCTGATTCTCCTGCCGTAAGGCCCGTTTCCTCGAACACTTCCTGATACTGCCCAGGGAGGATTTTCTTCTCAGCGAACCAGATGCAGAAGCACGCTCCCCCGAGAAGACTCCGCCGGCGGCTGAGCTGATCCGCGACCCAGTAGATCTCGAAGTCCAGCGCCGGCCGAAGCGCCAGGGCGTCGTGGAGTAAATCGCCGGAGCCGGCTGCCCGGAGGTCTTCGAGCACGCCAAAAAGCTCCCGGCCCATGACCACCGCGTCGCTCTCGACGCCCTCAATCACGCGGTAGAGGCAGTCTTCGGAGCTCGGGCACAGGCCGATCAGCGCCCCGACCTCCGGGGCCAGGTACTGGCCCAACCCGTCGGTCAGGCGGATGCGGTAGCTATAGCCGTGCTCGGCGACGAAGTCGAGACCTTCGCTCAAGGGGTAGATCACCGTGAGGCCGGGTTCGGCTACCGCCGACAGCGAGGCGAGGATCGCCCCACCGTCGGCCGTCGAGAACTCCAGAACGGCTGTCGGATTGGGGATCCCCGGGGGCCACGCGACCGAAACCTCCAGCCGTCCGTCAAAGATCGTCGGCTCGCCGAGCCGGGGTGCTTCGTCTGGCGGCGCCGCGAGTCCCTCAGCCAGAAGGGCGGGCGTTAGGAACCAGAGAAGGGCCTTGAGAAAAAGAGCTCTCATCATCTAGAAATCTCCTTGCTTGGGATGAACTACCTCGAGCGTGCCTTTCCGCGGTCTCTCAAGCGGAATGCGTCCCAAAAACCCATCAAATCCTCCTTTCCGCCGAGTCTCCTGCGGCGTTTTGATGGGTTTTCGCCTCGGCTTCCGCTTATCAAGGCCAGAGACCCGGAATGGCTTCTAAAGCCGCCTCTCCCCTGCGCTGAAGCCGCTCCCTCCCTCATGCCGTGGCTCGCTCCTCGCGTCTCAGAGTCGCCCCGGCGAACCACCCCACAGAACCTATCGGCGTAGCCGAGGAGGAATCATGCGCCCTACAACCTTCGCTTTTTCTTGCTTTCTGCTGATGCTTATTTCGGTGATCGTGCCCGGCCCGCTAGCCGCCCAGCCCGCTCCCCTCGCCGAGACCCTGCTCGAGATCGGGCTCCAGTCCGGCACGGTCGAGGCGCCCAAGACCTCGCGCGGGCCGAGGGTCGTTTTTTCAACCATGATCTCCGACGATGATGCCGCCTGGATCCGGCTGTTTTTCGGAGAAGTCGTTCTCGCCGGCAAACCCGCCGCGGGCGACGGCTCCTTCCTGCGCCTGACCTCGCAGCTCGACGGCGTTCAGCAAACCCTCGACTCGGAAGAGCTCGAGAGCTGGTCTTTCTCCTCCGCCTACTTCAACGGGTCCAAAGTCCTGGTGGAGATCGTGGCCTTTCCGGGGACGGGCCCGAACGGCGTCTTCATCGCGTCGGCGGCGATCGGCTCGCAGTTCCCGCGTCCGCTTCCGGACTGCGGCGAGGACGATCCTCGGGCGGCGTCCGCAGATCCTCGGATCGGCCGTCTGCTGCCGGTCGGCTGCACCGCGTTCCTGATCGACGAAGACGACTGCGCCAACCGCTTTCTGACCGCAGGGCACTGCATCGGGGGCTCTGGCGTGCCGGTCGTTCAGTTCAACGTGCCGCCCTCGAGAACCGACGGCGTGATCGTGCATCCGCCCGCGGAGGATCAATATCCGGTCGACCCCGGCAGCCTCGAGGCGACCGACGTCGGCATTGGCCGAGACTTCGCAACCTTTGTCGTCGGCCTCAATTCAGAGACGGGATC
>JBCCLG010000295.1:0-6809 GCA_039027015.1 Acidobacteriota bacterium
CCAGAAGCCGGTGAGTCGGTCGATGACCTGCTGCAGTGTGGTCGCCATCGCCGCTCACTGTAGTGCGCCGGGCGAGCGCCTGACAAGGCGGGCGAGCGGCGAAGCCGACCTGGCCCCGGACTCCTGCCCCGGGCTGCTAGAACGCCGCCAGGGTCTCGCGCATCACACGATAGCTGCGCAGCTCGCCCTGGAGAAAGTGCCTGCGCACCGGCCGGCAGAGGATCTCGCCCCGCCGTACGGCCCGCTCGGGGGGCGGGTCGGCGGCCAGCGACTGCAGGTTCTCTCGGCCGCTGCGGCGCAGGAAGGCGAGAGCCGGCCCGTCGATCACCGTCGCTCGATGCCCGGCGGCGCAGCTCGCGCAAACGATCGCCGACTCGGCCTCGAGAAAGTAAGCGGTCTCGCCGAGCGCCTCGCCGCACAGCGGGCACTCCCTCGGCACCGGCAGCAAGCCCTGAAGCCGAAGCATCCAAATCTCGTAGTAGCGGCTGGCCAAGGGGCGCTCGACCTCGCCGCTGGCCAGGGCTTCAAGGGTGCTTTCCAGCAGACGAAAGAGGGGCGCCGAGGGGTCGTCCTCCTGCGCGAATTGGTCCATGTGCTCGGCCAGGTAGGCGCCGAGCAGCAGACCCTCGAGGTCCTCCAATCCAGAGCTCGGGCGCAGCAGGCTGACGTCCGAGATGCGCACCAGCTCGCGCCCCTCTTTCTCGGCCCACCGCAGGTCCACCTTGGCCAGGGGCTGGAGCTGTCCGGCGAAGCGGCTGAACTTGGCGCGCGCGCCGCGGGCGACGCCCTTTTTGCGGCCGTGCTCGGCGGTCAGGAAAGTGACGATGCGGTCTTTCTCGTGAAGATCGACCACGTCGAGCACCAGGGCGTCAGCCTGACGTAGCTGCACGCCGTCTGCTCCCTTGAGGCTCCCTTGAAGGTCTCGGCACGTGGGGTTTTCGGTCGCGCGGGCGAGGCCTCAGGCGCCGAGCATCTGATGAAAGGCCTGGGTCATCGCGAAGTAGATGAGGATGCCGAAAACGTCGTTGGAGGTGGTGACGAGGGGGCCTGAAGCCACCGCGGGATCAAAGCCCAGACGCTGAAAGATCACCGGGATAATCACGCCGTTGAGGCTGGCGAACTGCACCGTGAGAAAGAGCGAGACGCCGACAGCCAGCGGCACCCACAGAGGATCGCTCTGCACGTAGGCGGTGATCGCCACCAGGATCGAGCACGCCACGCCGAGAAGCGCCCCGACCTTGACCTGCTGCCAGGTGAAGAGCCGGATCTGCCCGTGGGCCAGCTGCAGCCGTCCCGTGGCGAGCCCGCGCACCGCGATGGTGGAGGTCTGCGACCCGATATTGCCCGCCATGCCCATGATCACGGGGATGAACCCCACCAGGATCGACAGGTTGTTGGCCTGCTCGAAGCGGGTGACCACCAGGCCCGCGAGCAGCAGGCCCACCATATTAAAGAGAATCCACGGCAGCCTGAGACCGGCGACCTTGAACGAACGATCCTGGTAGACCAGCTCGTCGTCGGAGGTGCCTGCCATTTTGTAGAAGTCCTCGTTGGCTTCTTCCTTGAAGATGTCGACGATGTCGTCGATCGTGACGATGCCCACCAGGCGGTTCTCATCGTCGGTCACGGGGATCGCCAGAAGGTCATAACGCGAGGCAAGCTGCGCGACCTCCTCCTGGTCGGTGCCGGTATGAACCCGGATGACCGAGGGGTTCATCACCTCCGAGAGGGTTTGATCCGGGTCCGACAGCAGCAGGTTGCGCAGCGGCGAGACGCCGGTGAGGCGCCCGTGCTCGTCGACCACGTAGAGATACGAGATCATGTCGACGTCTTTGGCGAACTGCCGGATGCGGTCGACCGCCACGCCCACGGTGGTCTCCTCGATCAGCGCCATGAACTCGGTGTCCATGATGCGGCCGGCGGTGTCGTCGGCGTAGGCGAGCTGGGCCTGGACGTCCGAGAATTTATCCTCGTCGAGGTCGACGATCGAGATCACCTGCTCGCGCAGGTCCTCGGGCAGGGAATCGAGGATGTAGACGGCGTCGTCGCTGGCTACGGTGCCGAGCAGCTCGGCGATGGTCTCGGGCTCGAGCTGCTCGAGGATTCCTCGCCGCGACTGGGCGTCCAGCTCGAGGAGGATGCGGCCGGCCTCCTCCCGGAAATCCGCCATGAGCAGCTTGAAGGCGTCGAATTGCTCGGCCGGGGTGAAGCCCCGGAGCATGACCGCGACGTCCTCCACGCGCATTTTGGCGAGGATTTTCGCGATGCGCACGCGGCCGCCGCGGCGCAGCAGGCGGCGCACCGTTTTCCCCTGGATGGCGGCCTGGCGAGAGGCTTGGAGGGCGTCCACGGCCGGGATCGTAGCAGACCCCCAGACGGCAAAAGGCGCGCCGCCGGAGACGTCTTACGTCCCCCGCAGCGCGCCTTCAATCGTGGCCGCTGGTGTGCTCGAAAAGCCTCAGGCCTTGGCGGCTCTGACGGCTTCGGTGAGAGCCGGAACGACCTCGAGCAGATCGCCGACGATGCCGTAGCGCGACACGCCGAAGATCGGCGCGCTGGCGTCTTTATTGACCGCCACCACGCAGGTCGCGCCCTTCATGCCGACCAGATGCTGGATCGCGCCGGACACGCCGAGGGCGACGTAGAGCTTGGGCGCTACGGTCTGGCCCGAGGAGCCGATCTGGCGATCGCGCGACACCCAGCCGTTGTCGATCACCGGCCGGCTGGCGCCCAGCTCGGCACCCAGCACCTTGGCGAGTTCCTCGATGGCCGGCAGGTTCTCGGGCTTGCCGATGCCGCGGCCGACGGCCACGATCACCTCGGCCTTGGAGAGGTCGATCTGGTCGCCTCCCACCTGCTCGACTCCGATCAGCTCGCGGTCGGGGGCCGGCTGGCCGGCGCCCTCGAGACTCGCCGCCGCGGCCTGGCCGGCCGCCGCTTCGTCGGCCGCGAACGCTCCGCTCTGCACGGTCATCAGGATCGGGCCTTCGCCCTTCACCCGCACCCTGGCCTGCAGCTTGCCGGTGAGGATCGGACGCCGGTAGAGCAGCTCGCCGTCGACCTCCTCGAGGGCGATCACCTCGGGCACGTAGGCGGCGCCGGTCTGCTGCGCCAGGCGGGGCGCAAAATCGACGGTCTGGTAGGTGTGCGGCAGCACCACGGCGTCGGGTGAGGCGGCGCGCACGGCGTCGGCCAGAACGCCGAGGTAGCCGCCCGGGGTGTAGTGGTCGAGGGCGCCATCGGTGATGGCGTAGATCGCGCCGAGGTCATAGCCGGTCACCTGGTCGACCAGCGCCGCGGCGTTCTCGCCGCCGAGCAGAATCGCGTCGACCCGGCCGCCTCCGAGGGCCGCGGCCAGCTTTTGCGCCGCCGCGATGGCCTCGAAAGAGGAGCGGTGCAGCGTACCCTCACGCTGCTGGAGGATGGCCCAAACGGTCTTCGACATCACAGAACCCTCGCGTCTCTCTGCAGTTTCTCGACCAGGGCACCGGCCGCCACCGCGGCGTCGCCCTCGAGCACCTCGGCGCCCTCGCCGGTGTCCGGGAAGGCGACGTCGACGATCTCGACCCGCGAGCCGGCCAGGCCGACGGTCGCCGGGTCGAGGCCCAGATCCGCCGGCGTCGGCGTGTCATAGGGCTTTCTCTTGGCTTTCATGATGCCGCGCAGGGTGGGATAACGCGGGTGCGTGATGCCGGCCTGCACCTCGATGACCGCCGGCAGTGAGACGCGGAAGATCTCGTTCATGCCGCTCTCCATCTCGCGCGTGACCTTGGCGGAGGATTCGCCTTCCTCGATCTCGAGACCGATCGCCAGCCAGGCGTGGGGCCAGCCGAGCTCGCCGGCCAGCATGGAGGCGGTGGCGCCGTAGCCGACGTCGTCGGACTGGGAGCCGGTGAGCACCAGATCGACGTTCTCCTTCTGGAGCACCGCGGCCAGGGCGCGACCGGTCGCCGCGGCGTCGCCGTCCTGAAACGCCTCGTCCACGAGGTGCACGGCCCGCACCGCGTCGAGGGCCAGCGCTTTGCGCAGGGAGTCTTTGGCGCGATCGGGACCGAGGCTCAAGGCGATCACCTCGCCGCCGTGCTTTTCGGCGATCTCCAGGGCTTTGGTGATCGCCTGCTCGTCGGTCTCGTTGGTTCGATATTTGAGGTCGTCTTCTTCGAGCCAGCGCCCGTGACCGGCCACGCGCAGCCGCGCCTCGGTATCCGGTACCTGCTTGATACATACAGCGATCTTCATCGCGTTCTCCAATCTGAATCGCGGCACGGAGCCCTTACGGGAGAGGTGGTAGAGGGCTGCGGGCGTCTAGGGGCCCGCTTCGTTTCGCGGTGGGGTGATCTGCGTGAGGCGGCCGCCATCCGGACGGACGGCGGCCGGCCGAAATCTATCACGCGGCGCCCCGGAAGACCGCGCTTTGCGGACGCTCTACGCGCTCCGGGCGAGCGGGCTCAAGCGGGTTCACCGAGCCGGCAAGGCCACGCTTTGGGCGAGCCGAGCGGCGACCGCATGCGCGCCGCTTCGATCCCCTTAACTAGACCATTATCAGTGACTTGAAGGCTTCGGAGCGGCTTTTCTCTCGGTGGACACTCGGCCGAGCCCCGTGCTAGATTGCGCGCCCATGCGGGCAGATTTGGAGGCGTGCGCGTCAGCACCGCCGCACCGCGCCCCCAGGCCCGCCCATCGCATCGTCCTCCCGCCTCCCTCTCCCGGGCCGTTCGCCTGCCGGGGAAGCGCCGGGAGACCGCCAGGCTCGCCTGCCTTTTTGCACACGGGATTCTGACCTTCTCATGCCTCACGCGCTTTCTCTTGCTTTGGCCAGTGCCGACGGACCCAACATCTTCCAGATCTTCTGGACCGCGGGCGCGATGGCCAAATTCGTCTTCTTCCTGCTCGGGGCGATGTCGATCGCCTGCTGGGCGATCATGATCAGCAAGGCTTTGCAGTACCGCAAGGCGGATCGCGACGGCAACGATTTCCTCGAGGTCTTCCGCAGATCCAAGCGCTTCAGCGAGGTCAACGCCGCCGCCGGCCGACTGTCGGGCACGCCGATGGTCGGCCTCTTCCAGGCCGGCTACGCCGAGATCGACGCCCAGGTCAAGGCTGCGCAGGAGGCGGCGCGGTCGCAAAACCAGCCGCAGAGCCAGTTCCGCGTCAAGTCCCTCGACGGCGTGGAGCGAAGCCTCCGCCGCGCCATCGGCGTCGAGCTCGCGGTCCTGAGCCGGGGCACCTCGGTGCTCGCAACCACCGCCGCGGCCGCCCCTTTCATCGGCCTATTCGGCACCGTCTGGGGCATCATGGTGGCGTTCAACACCATCGGCCTCACCGGCTCCGCCTCGCTGGCCGCGGTCGCGCCGGGCATCGCCGAGGCGCTGGTCAACACCGCGGCCGGGCTGGCGGCGGCCATTCCGGCGCTGGTGGGCTTCAACTACTTCGGCTCACGCCTGCGCCAGACGCGAGCTGAGATGCAGGATTTCGTGCTCGAGTTCATGAACCTCACCGAGCGAAACTTCACCTAGGGCCCCGCGCTGGGCGAAAGGGGACTCGACCGTGGCCTTTCATCTCGACGACGGCGATGACGACCGCACCATGGCGGACATCAACGTCACGCCGCTGGTCGACGTGATGCTGGTGCTTCTGATCATCTTCATGGTCACCGCGCCGATGCTGCATCAGGGCGTCGAAGTCAATCTGCCGCAGACCGAAGTGGCGGAAGAAATCCCGCTTCGCATCGACGATCCCCTGGTGCTGACAATCAAAACCGACGGCAAGATCTGGATCCGCGATGAGCCGGTCCATCCCACCAAGCTGGTCGACAGACTGCGGGCGCTGCTCGACACCCGGGACGACAATCAGGTCTTCATCAAGGGCGACCGCAACATCAGCTACGGCCAGTTCATCGAGGTGGTGGGTCTGCTCCGCGCCGGCGACATCGAGAATATTGGCCTGGTCGCCGAAGAGCTGAGCGCCGACTCCTGATGGCGACCCTCAACCACATTCTGGCCCAGCGCCAGCACCGTCTCGCGGGCAGCCAGAAGAGGCGCGACCTCGCGATTTCCGCGGCCGGCCACACCGCGCTGGTCGCTCTCTTCTTCCTGCTCCCGAAGCTGTGGGCCGAGGAGCCCCCGCCCTTCGAGCTGATGCCTCTGCAGGTGGTGCCCCCCAAGGCGCTCGGCATCGAGCAGCCGCCTCCCCCAGAGCCGCGGCAAAAGCAGGCGCCGGCGGCGGAGCCCGAGCCCGAACCGCCGAAGCCGGAGCCCCCCAAGCCCGAGCCGCCGAAGCCCGAGCGCACGGTTCTGGTCGAAAAGAAAAAACCGGAGCCGCCGAAACCGAAGCCGCCGCCGCCAAAGCCCCGGGCCGAGCCGCCTCCAACCCGGCCCGACCCGGCGCCCGCCTCGCCGGTGGCAGCCCCGCTTCCCAAGAGACAAGGCTCCCCCTTCGGCAACCCCCTCGGGGCCTCAACCTCCCAGGCGACGCTGGGCGTTGAAGACCCAAACTTCACCTACGGCTATTACCTCGACCTGATCGTCGGCCGCGTCAGCAGCGAATGGCGGCGTCCGGCGGTCGGCGGCGAGGCCCTCAACGTCCGGCTTTTCTTCCGCATCGAAAAAGACGGCACCGTCAACGAGCTCGCGGTGCAGAAAACCTCCGGCGACCGCCGATTCGACGAGGCTGCCCTGGCGGCGGTGCGGAAAGCAGCACCCCTGCCTCCTCTTCCCAAGGGCTATAAACGCGAGTTCCTCGGCATTAACTTGACCGTGAAATAAGACCGCCTCCGCCGTCCTTCCATTTCCGGCCCACGCCCGCCGCCG
>JBCCLG010000296.1:0-6807 GCA_039027015.1 Acidobacteriota bacterium
GCGTCGGGATCGAGGCGGTGCGAAACGACGCCGAGGGCTCTTTTGAACGCTGAAAATGGAAACTTCTTGTTGTGCTTTTGAGCCTCTGCGTGCCAAATGACCGATACTCGAAGGCGTTGGGCTCAGCGCCCCGGCGCCGACTCTCGTCGAGCAGGCGCTCGAGCAAATAGGCGGCGCGCTCGGGTCCGTCGTGTTCGAGTACGTCTCGGAGCGAATCGATCCACTCCCTCGTTTCGACGCGGTCAATATCGGAGAGTGGGGGACGAAGGAAAGGAGGAGTCGAATCCTGTGCAGACAAGTCGCGATCCTTATCTAGGGATGGAAGAGGCGCGGAGAGCGATCGAGCCCGTGCCCTCCTCGAGGGTCGGGTGCTTCGAATGTCAGGGGGCGCCAGAAGGGGCGAGTATGTCAGGCCGAAAGGTGCTTGTCAGGCCGCCGACCCGGCCGCGCTCGGCGCCGCGAATTTGCCGCATTGCGGCGCCGCCGGCAGGCCCAGCAGCGGCATCGGGCGGCCGGCGATCAGAGGAAGCGCATCAGCCTCAGAGGCTCGCCTTCACGCTCCTTCGGCCCTGCCCCTGACCCTGACTTGGTTTTGCCGGCGGCCTCGGTCGATCCGCCCTGCGCGGCCGCGGCGCCCAGCTGTCCCTGCCATGCCTCCACCTGGGGATCACCCGGCAGCAGCCGGCGAAGCTGGGCGAGCACGCTGTCGAGGGCCCGGCCGCTCCCGGACTGCTCGAGCAGCACGGGCGTGAGCATCCGGGGAGCCCGCCAGTCGTCAGGAGCAATACGGCGCGCCTCCTCGAGCAGCTCGACGGCGAGGCGGCGCTCAACCGCGTCGCCGGTCGCCAGGCGCTGCTCAGCCTCCCGCAGATAAACCCCGTAAAAGCGCCGGGCGGTCTCGCGGATCGACCGCAGCCTCAGGGCCGCTTCACGGGGGCTAAGACCGCCTGCGCGCAGCAGAACGAGGGTATCGAGATAGTCGTCCATTTCCGCGGGCGAGCAGTAAAGGCGCGCGCCGCCTGAGAGTCTGCGAAATTTACGAAAGGCGACGTTCAGCTGATCTCCCAGCGCCTGGTCGACCTCCTTGAGGGGGTCGAGGGGCATGCGGAAGTCGCGGCGCCACTGCAGCGAGCCGTCCACAGCGCGCAGCCTGCGGATGCTGCCGTAGCACCGGCTGCCGGAGGGCCCCCGGTTCGCGCACCGGACCCCGAGGAGCAACACCTCGTCGGCTCCTCGGGCGTTCGCCATCCGCGCCATCTCCCCGCGGCTCGGCTCATCTGCCGCGTCGACCACCTCGAGCTGCAGCCCCACCCGGGCCGCGAGGTGACGCTCCGCGCTGTCGAGAATCGCCTCTCGAAGAAGCGCCTCCGCCTCGGGTCCGGGTCCCGGTCCAGAGCCTGGCTTCGCCCCGTCGAAGCTGATCTGCGGGGTGGGCGCAACCACCAGGAGAGGCTTGGGTCTGCCGCCCGGGGGCGCGACGAAGACGAGAGCCGAAAGCCCCAGGAGGGCCAGGACGCTGATCCACAGGAACGACAGCTGAAGGCGCTTGAGGCGCGGATCCTCAGGCTCGGACTGCGCTTCCGGAGGGCTCGCTCGAGGTGGGAGGGTCGTCGGCATGGGAAGAGCCCGCAGGGTAGTGCGCGCCTTGGAAGACTAGCAGCCTGCGCGCCGGATTCGACCCACACGAATACGCTGAATCTCTATCGAGTCCGAGCGCGGAGGCCCTCAAGAGAACGGGCCCGCGGGCCTCGACAAGATCAGCTATGCGAGGAGACATCATGAGCAAAACTTTGGCCCTCTGCCTCGTCGCCCTCGCGCTTTGGGGATCGGGCGCGCTTTGGGGATCGGGCGCCGCGGCCGACGAGAAGCGGCGGGTTCTGACCGGCGAATACCGGTGGTCCTACGGCTCGGGCAATCTCAAGGCGACCTTCGAGAAGACGGGCGACGGCGCCTGGAACGTGGTCTTCGAGTTCGACTTTCGCGGCGAGGTGCGTCTCTTTTCCGGCACGGCGACCGGCGATCTCGAGTCCGGCACGCTCGTCGGCACCGTGAAGAACGAGGATAGACGCCGTACCTTCCGCTTCGAGGGCGCGTTCGCGGAGGACGGCAGCTTCAGCGGCACCCACGAAGAGACCACCCCGGGCCAGGCCTGGAAGACCGGCACGCTCACGCTGAGCCCCGGGCCGGGAGCTCGAGCCCACCTCGAGGGCGCCGACGGGGCGGTGTGATGAAATAGCGCCTCGGCCGCCGTGCCGGCCCCCGTGACGCCTGAAGCCCGCCTCAGCGGGCGCCGCCAAAACAGCAAATCTCAGGAGACGCCATGAAAAAAATCTTTGGACTGTGCTTTGTCGCTCTCACCCTTGTCGGCGTGCTCGGATCGAGCGCCTTTGCCGAAGACGACAAGCAGCAGGTTTTAACGGGTGAGTACGTGTGGAATCAGGGGCCTACGGGCGATCTCAAGGCGACCTTCAAGAAGACGGGCGACAACACCTGGGACGTGCAGTTCGACTTCGACTTCCGCAAAAAGGCTCGCCGCTACACCGGCACCGCGACCGGCGATCTCAAGACCGGAACGCTCGCGGGCACGGTGAACAACGAAGACAAGCGCCGCACCTTCAAGTTCGAGGGCTCGTTTGACGAGAACGGCTCCTTCGACGGCACCCACGAAGAGACCACCCCGGGGCGCGCGCGCCAAACCGGCACGCTCTCCCTGAGCCGGTAATCTCCCGCGCCGCCGGCCGAGCGGGGCCGGCGGCCTGTTCCCCGGTCAGGCCCTCAGATGCTCGAGGTCCTGGAGCAGCTTCTCGACGCCCGCGTAGCGCTCTTCCCGATTGCGCGCCAGGCACTTCTCGATGATCCGCTCCAGCTCCGCAGGAATCTCGGGCCATGCCTCGCTGGGCTTCTGAGGTTCCTCGTTGAGCTTGCGGCCGATGATCTTCATCACGCTGCCGCCGGTGGGGTAGGGCAGCTTGCCGCAGAAGATCTCAAAGAAGACCACGCCGCTCGAGTAGATATCGGCCCGCATGTCGGGCTCCAGGCCCTCGAGCTGCTCGGGGGCCAGATAGTGCGGCGTGCCTACGATCGGTGCGTCGCTGGTCTCGTCGCCGCGTCGCCTGCGGACGGTTTGCGCGATGCCGAAGTCCATCAGCTTCACGTTGCCCGTCGGCTCGATGATCATGTTCTCGGGCTTGATGTCGCGGTGAATCACCGACTGCCCGTGCGCCGCCTTGAGGCCGCGGCACAGCTGCCTCGCCATGTGAAGGCCGGCGGAGAGCGGTAGCCGATCGCTCTGCTCGAGAAGGTGCTTCAGGGTCACCCCGCGCACGAATTCCATGGAGATGAAGGGGAAGCCGTCTGCCTCTCCGAAGTCGAAGGTGCGCAGAACGTTGGGATGGCTGATTTTTCGCGCCAGCTTCAGCTCTTCCTTGAGCCGGTCGAGACCGCTGCTGTCGGTAAAGGCCTCGTGCTTTAGCATCTTGAGAGCCACCAGCTCGTTCAGCTCTCGATCTCGCGCTTTGTAGACCACGCCCATGCCGCCGGCGCCCAGCTCCGAGAGAATCTCGAAGCGGTCGCCGAGCACGCTTCCCGAGGCGATTCCGGCCAGCGTGGTGCGCCCGCCGCCGCCGGTCTGCAGGGTCGAGGTCGATCCCGAGGCGGTGAGCGCCATGGTGGTGCCGGCGTCTGGAAGGCTGAGACGGCCCATGCTGTCGCGGCTGAGGGTGTAGATGGGCTCCTCGCTCCAGTTGGTGCGGTGAGCCTGGGCCGCGATGCCGATTTGCCGGAGAAGATCCGAGACCGCCCCGTAGGCGCGGGTCGAGAGGAGGAGAGTGTCCGGACGGCTCACGCGCATCAAATACTCGAGCTCGTCGAGCAGGCTGCCCGCCGTGGCCAGCACCGAGCGGTTCTGCCAGTTGAGCGTACCGGTGAGCATCTCGCCTGTCACCATCGAGACCAGCACCCGCACCTTCGAGCTGGTGATCAGCTGGGCGGCTGCGGTGAGCGCGCGGGACTCGTGCTTCTCCTCCGCGAAAAGAACCAGCAGGCGGTGGCCAAAGGCCGATTCAATGCGCCCGCCAAGGCCCATGACCATGCGCGACATGCGGCGCAGGTCCTGGTTCATCAGCTCCAGAGAGTCCCTGGGATTCTGAGGATTGAGCAGGCTTCCATAGCCCTGAAGATCGACGCCGAGGATGGTCACCCGCAGCGCCTGAGGCGGCACCACCGCGTCCACCGTCTTCTCCTGATCGGGGAGAGAGCGGGTCAGCTCGGTGAGATAAACCTGCATATCGCGCTGCTCACGCAGCTCGCTGAGCAGCGTCGAGAAGGCCCGGGCCAGCTTTCCGACCTCGTCCCCTCGAGACTTGCCGGCGATATGAACGTCGAGGTGGCCCGCCGAGGCGGCGTCCGCGACGCGCACCAGCTGGTTGATCGGCGCCAAGATTCTGCGCGGCAGAAGAAAGGAGGCGAGCAGCGAGAGAAGGACCGTCACCAGGCCGACGCCCAGGAGGACCTGGCCGATGCGCGTGTACGGCTCGAGCTGTTTATCGAGGGAGCCCAGGTTCACCAGCCGGCCGATTTCCGTGCCCTCAACGTCCGAGACCGGCCTCGAGAGCAGCAGAAAGCGATCGCGGCCCAGGGTGACCTCCTGCGGCCCCTGATCCTCCGAGCCGATGTCGGGAGTCGACTCCAGGCGCTCGATCAGCTGCTCGATCGCCTGCGGGTCGAGAGTGCTGGCCGCCGCGGTCAGGCCCTCGGTGCCCGTGACGAAGAAAGTAACCTCGGTATTGGTTACCTGGCGGAGGCTGAGTGCCTCTGCGTCGTCGAGCACATAGGCGGCGATGAAGTAGCCCTCGAGCAGACCGCCTGGAATCACCAGAGGCACCATCACCGAGTAGTAGAGGTTGCCTTCATCGAGCCAGAGCCCGACCGAGGTGTAGTCGCCGTCTTCGGCCAGGGCGGCGCGGAACGGCGGCGATTCGGTGAGGTCCTCGTCCGAGTTGCGCAGGTCGGTGCGCGCCACCGTGGCGCCTTCGCCGTCGAGGACGATGGCGAAGTCAAAACCCAAATCGCGCTGCCGCTCGTCGAGCTGGTCGAAGAGCGAGCCGCTGTCCGCCTCCTGGATCGCCTCCGAGACGTAGGCCACGAAGTTCGGGTCGGTGGAGATGGTGAGGGCCTGCAGGTAGATCTGATCGAGTCGGGTCTCGCCCAGGTTCGACTGCACGGCGGCGGACCGCTCGAGGGCCTCGCTCACAGCCTTGGAGGCGATCGAGGATCCGATGATCCGAGTGACCGCGACCGACACTCCGACCGCCAGGACGACCAGAGCCGCGGTCAGGAGGAAGATTCGCTGCCCTAGGGAGAGCGTGAAGCGCGTGGAGGTTGAGGGGGTGGGGTCAGTAGGCTCTGCCACGCCTGTTTCTCTTGTATGGCTTACCAAATTTGTTGCGGTGCGGCGGAATCCGCGGCTTCGTGATCGGCATCTCGACGTCGATCAACTCGCCCCTCGGAAGGCTGATTTTGCGCACCACGGGCGCGGCGCGCTCGTGCCAGATCGTCAGGGTTCCGGACCCTTCGGGCAGGCCTTCCAAAGTGAAGCTGCCGTCGGCCGCGGGCTGGGTCATAAAAGGAGTGTCGAGCACCAGAACGTAGGCGACCATCGCATGGTGGACGTTGCAGAAGATCTGCACGACGCCGGGCGTCTCGAACACGTTGTCTTTAACCTTGCCGCGTCGATAGAGCCCGAGGTCGAAGCGGTTTCCCTTCGACAGGGAGAAGACGTTGTGGAGAATACGGTCATCGTTGGGAAATTGGACTCGCGTTCCCACCGTGACCGGCAAAACCCGGGGCAGGAAGGCCTTGCGGCTCATCACGATTTCGAGGGGCTCGGGGCTGGGCTCGACGTCGGTCTCCGCGTCCGGCTCGAAATAGACGACCGCGAAGCGAACCTCCTTGCTGAGCTTCGACGAGCGCTTCTCCTGGAGTTTGATGCGACCCTCGAGGGTCGCCGCGCTCGCGATGGCTGGAGACAGCCACGCAAGGGCCGCTAGCAGGCAGGCGGAGAGCGCGGTAAACCGGGAGCTTCGGGAGAGCGGAGCGCTGGTGTTCAAACTCATCGGGAAAAGGCGAATTGTGCAGCGATAGACGGAGGTTAGCAGATCCGCGAAAGACGCGTGGACGCGCGGTCGCTCCGCTTCGTATGCTGTCACGACCGCTGTTGGTGCGGTCGCGCGATCTCGGCTGCGTCCTCGATCGGCGACCGGCCCGATGGAATCTCCCGAGGCCCACTTCGATTACGCGCGAGGAACACCGCTATGAACGCCGCCGTTTTGCCCCCAGACACAGCCGCCGCGCACGATCTGCCCGGAGTCGCCCACGATTCTCAAACCGAAGCCGGGTCGCGACCCCTTCTCGACATCAAGCCTCCCCTGATCTTCGAGGAGCTGCGCCGAGGAGTTCTCGGCCAGAACAAAGCGTTGCGCTTTGTATCGGTCGCCATCTACAAGCACACCACGGGCAAAGTTCCGGGCAACATCCTGGTGGTGGGCAGCTCGGGCACGGGTAAGACGACGATCATGAACAACATCCAGCGCCTCTATAACGAGGTGCCGGAGTATCGCGATTTCCGCGCGGTGACGATCATCAACGCCAACCTGCTGGTCGACGTCGAGCGCATGGAGTTCCAGCCGGAGCGGCTCTTTCAGGCGGTCGAGCAGCGGGCGCGAGCGATTTGCCCGCCCAAGCCCACCCCGGAGCAGCTCAAAACCGCCATGGAGCGGGCGACCCTCTGCATCGACGAGATCGACAAGA
>JBCCLG010000297.1:0-6807 GCA_039027015.1 Acidobacteriota bacterium
CCGCGGTTTCGCCCACGTGCACGCCGACCCCGGGGTTGGGCGCCGGATAGTTGCCGGGCCGGATCAGCTTGGGGTGCTTATCGAGCAGGGGCAGGCCCTCGCGCTTATCCCAAATATGGTTGCCCGAGGAGTAGCAGTCGATGGGCAAAGCGTCGAACTCGCGCAGCACGTCGGGCGTCACGCCGATGCCGCCGGCGGAGTTCTCGACGTTGACGATCACGTAGTCGAGCCGCTGCTCATCGATCAGGCCGTGCAGCAGGCGCTGCACGGCCCGGCGGCCTGGACGGCCCACCACGTCGCCCACGAAGAGGATTCGGACCGTTTCGCTCATCGCTCTCTCCCTGGCCCGCGCGCTCGTTCGCGTTAGCGGGCGATCTCCACCGAGCGGGTCTCTCGGATCACGGTGACTCGGATTTCGCCCGGGTAGGTCAGCTCGCTCTCCACCTTTTTGGCGATGTTCTTGGACAGCCAGATCGACTCCTCGTCGCTGATCTTGGAGGAGTCGACGATCACCCTCACCTCGCGCCCGGCCTGAATGGCGAAGCTCTTCTGCACGCCCTTGAAGCCGCTGGCCAAGGCCTCGAGCTTCTCGAGGCGCTTGATATAACTCTCGAGAACCTCGCGACGGGCTCCCGGCCTGGCGGCGGAGAGGGCGTCGGAAGCGGTGACCAGCACGGCCTCCACCGACTCGGGCTCATAGTCGCCGTGGTGACAGGCCATGGCGTGCACCACCTCTTCGGTCTCGCCGTATTTGCGCAGCAGATCGATGCCCAGCTCGAGGTGAGAGCCCTCCATTTCGCGGTCGACGGCCTTGCCGATGTCGTGCAGCAGGCCGGCGCGTTTGGCCACGTGCACGTCGACCCGCAGCTCGGCGGCCATGGTGGCGGCGAGATACGCCACTTCTTTGGAGTGCTTGAGCACGTTCTGGCCGTAGGAGGTGCGAAAGCGCAGGCGGCCGAGCAGCTTCACCAGATCGGGGTGCAGGTCCGGGATGTTCAGCTCCAGCAGGGCGGACTCGCCCTCGCGCTGGACGCGCTCCTCGAATTCGGCCTTGGTGCGCTCCACCACCTCCTCGATGCGCGCCGGGTGAATGCGCCCGTCGCTGATCAGGCGCTCGAGGGCCACGCGGGCGATCTCGCGGCGATAGGGGTCAAAGCCGGAGAGGATCACCGCTTCCGGGGTGTCGTCGACGATCAAATCGACGCCGGTCGCCGCCTCGAGGGCGCGGATGTTGCGCCCCTCGCGGCCGATAATGCGACCCTTCATATCGTCGGTGGGCAGCAGCACCACCGAGACGGTGGTCTCGGCCACGAAGTCGGAAGCGTTGCGCTGAATGGCGTTGGCCAGAATGCGCTGGGCGTTGCGGTGGGCGCCTTCGCGGGCCTCGTCCTCGATGCGCTTCACGAGGTGGGCGGCCTCGTTCATGGCGTCCTTCTCCATCACTCGGATCAGGTCGTCTTTGGCCTGGTGCGCGGTCAGGCCGGCGATCGACTCGAGCTTGTGGCGCTCCTCTTCGATCAGCCGATCGAGCTCCTCCTGCCGCTGGTCGACCTCTTTCTCCTGGCGGCCGAGATGGCGCTCCAGCTCGGCGGACTCCTTCTCGCGCCGGGTCAGCTCCTCCTGACGGCGGTCGAGGGTGTCTTCTTTTTGCTGCAGCCTGCGGTCGAGGCTCTCCAGCTCGGAGCGGCGCTGACGCGAGGCCTTCTCGAACTCGTTGCGCGCCTGCAGCAGCTTCTCCTTGGCCTGCAGGTCGGCGTCTCGCAGCGCGGCGCTGTGCTTTTCCTGCGCGGACTCGAGCAGGCCTTCGGCCTTGCGCTCCGCGTCTTCCACCACTTTCTGGGCGCCGCGCTTGGCGAAGAAGTAGTAGATCTGGAGGCTGACGGCGAAGCCCAAGAGGATCACCAACGCCAGGATCAGGATGTCGTTCACGGGGGATAAGCCTCGGGGTCAGCGCCTCGGCTGAAGTCTGAGCCGTCCATCAAGAGCAGGTGAGAAGCCGGGAATCATCCCCGCGTGGCGGTGGGCACGCAAGTGGTTAGAACCGAGTTCCAACCAGGTGGGTGTCCGCAGTGCCGATCGTCAGCGTCCCCGTCGGGGCGGGGCTGGCTCGGATCGACGCGATTTGGACTCCCGTTTACGAAATGTTGGTTCTAGATACTCAGTGATCCACCCAACCACGCGGGAAATCTAAACTTTTTGAAAGATCGTGCTCCGGTCTCGTGCGGTCTGCCCGTGAGATATGCCCCACTCGGCGTGCCCCACTTAAGTCGCCGCGGCTCGGCTTTCGGATGCTCGCCCACCGTGCGCGGCCTCCGGGGCCCAAGCTCAGGAGGCGGAGGCGTCCAAGGCCTCGGACAGCTCGCCCGCCAGCTCGGAGACTTTCTCGATGATCTCGACCCGTTCCCCTTCCTGCTGCTGTTGACTCTGAAGCAATTCGTCCGCCAGGTTGAGGGCCGCAAGGATCGCGATCTTGCCCGTATCGACCACCGGCAGACGCTCTCCGATCTCTCTCATCTTTCGGTCGACTATGGCGGCGAGGCGAAGCAGATACTCGCGATCCTGTTCGCCGCGAACGTGATAGGTGCCGCCGAAGATCTCCACGTCCAGGGAGGTGGTGCTTCGGGGGCTCATCGCTCGCGGCTGCTGGGTCATGGCTTCCGGTGGCTCCTTGAGTGAGGATGGGGTCCCAGCGAACGTCGCCCGGTAGGGGCGGAGCCCGAGGTGGGGGGAGCAGACGGCTTCAAACTACTGCTGGCGTTGAAGCGGGTTTCCAAGCGCGGTGACCGGGGTGTGAAGGTGCCTCGTGGAGGCGCTTCCGAGACGGGTTGATCCATCGATCTGGCTGCGCCCGCGGGGCGCACGGCTTCGAAACCGCTGGTTTTCAAGGCGCGGGGCGGCCCGCGCGGCGTTTTGACTGTTTAGACTCTCGCAGAGAGGCGAGAGGACCCAATATATCACGGCGTCTGGTGGGCATCTTTGCCGCGGCGTGGGCCGCTATTCGGCCAGCAGCTCCGAGAGATGGTCGGCCAGTTTTTCAACCCGCTCGCGGATCTCGTCGCGCTCCTGCTGCCATTCTCCGGCGCCTTCCTCACCCGCCTCCTCGAGCTGCAGCTCCAGCTCCGCGATGCGCTCTTCGAGCTGGCTGCTGCGGGCGTCCGCCTCTTCTTTCTCCTGGCGCAGGTCGCGCAGGCGAGCCGCCGCCTCCTGAACCTTGTCCTCGAGCTTGCCCAGCCATTCCTGATTCATGAACCCGCCTCCTGACCCGCGGCCTGCCAGGCGAAGCGCTCCGCCAAACGCGCGGTGATCGCGTCCTGGCGCGCGTTGACTTCGTCCTGGGTGAGCGAACGGTCGTCTGCGTTGTAGTAGAACGTCAAAGTGGTGTTGACCGCGCCTTCGGGCACGCCGTCGCCGGTGTAGCGATCCTTGAGGCCGAAGCGCACCAGATCGGAAACGCCGGTTTCCTCCACCGCGCGCTCGATCTCCCGCCACGGCACGTCGAGGCGATGGGTGAGGGTGAGATCGACCTCGATGCCCGGCTGCCGCGAAGGGGCCCGGGTCTCCAGGGAGAGCACGCGTTCGCCCAGAAGATCGAGGGAGATCTCGGCGGCGAAGAGCGGATACGCCAGGCCGCGGTCGTCCAGCTCCCCCAGGACCCCGACCACCACCTCCTCGTCGCCGGCCAGGAGAATCTCGGCGGTCGATCCGGCGCGCATCGCCGGCGGGCTGGCGGGCCGGTAGGTGAGGCCGCGCCCCACCGCCTCGGCCAGGGCCTCGACGGCGCCCTTCAGGTCGAAGAAGTCGAGCTCGGCCTGATGCTCCCAGGGAGTGCCTAGCTGACCGCCCAAAACCAGCGCCACGGTCTCCATTTCGACCCGGCCCTCCTCGCCGGCCGACGCGGCGAAAATCCGGCCGACCTCGAAGACGCGCACCGCCGGCAGGCCGCGACGCTGGTTATAGCGCGCCGTATCCACCAGGTTGGGGAGCAGCGAGCGGCGCATCACCGCGTAAAGGTCGGAGAGGGCGTTGGCCAGCTCCATGGCCTCGCGGTCGGCGAAAAAGCTCGGGTAGGCGTCGTCGGCCTCGCGGGCTAGAAAGGCGAAGTTGATCGTCTCGGCGAAGCCGGCGGCGGCCAGAGTGTTCTGCACCGTGCGGCGGCGGGCGACCACCGGCGATTCGGGCGCGTCCGGCCCGCCGACGCTCGGCAGGGTCGCGGCGATGCGGTCGAAGCCGTGGACCCGCAGCACCTCCTCGTAGACGTCCTGGGCGTGGATGCCCTCGAAGTCGAAATAGCGCCAGGACGGCACCGTGACCCGCAGCGGATGGACCTCGCTGTCGCTCTCGAGGCGCTCGACGCCGAAGCCCAGGCGCTCCAGGATCCCCTCGACGCGCTCGGCGCCGATCTCGAGTCCGCCGAAGCGCTCCAGGCGGCCGACCTCGATGTCGACCCGCGGCGGCCACTCGGCATGGAGCCGCGAGACCTCGAGGGCGCCCTCGAGCAGCTCGCCTCCGGCCAGCTCGAGAATCAGCGACGCGGCCCGGCGCGCGGCGGACAGGCAGGCCTCCGGGTCGGCGCCGCGCTCGAAGCGGTGGCTGGCGTCGGTGTGCAGACCGAGCTTCTTGGCGCCCTTGCGCACGGTGATCGGGTCGAAGTGCGCCGACTCGAGAAGCACGTCGGTGGTGCTCTCCGTGACCTCCGAATCGAAGCCGCCCATCACGCCGGCGAGGGCGATGGCTCGCTCGGCGTCGGCGATCACCAGGATCGAGGGGTCCAGCTCGCGCTCCTCGCCGTCGAGGGTCTTGAGCTTCTCGCCCTCACCGGCGCGCCGCACCCGGACCTCGGCGCGCCCGTCCTCCGCCGCGGAGATCTTCTCGAGATCGAAGGCGTGCAGGGGCTGGCCGGTTTCCCAGAGGACGTAGTTGGTGATGTCGACCACGTTGTTGATCGATCGGCTGCCGATCGCCTCGAGGCGCTCCGCCAGCCACCGCGGACTCGGGCCGACCCGCACGCCGCGCAGCACCAGGGCGGTGTAGCGCGGGCAGAGCGCCGGCTCTTCGATCTCCAGCCTGGCGGCGGACGAAGCCGCGTCGGACGAGGTGGCGAGGCGGACCTCCGGCGCCCGCAGCTCGCGATCGAGAATGGCGGACAGCTCGCGGGCCAGGCCGAAGTGATTCATGCAGTCCGGCCGGTTGGTGGTGACGTCGATCTCGAGCAGAACATCGCCGCCGCTCTCTTCGATGCCCTCCACCGACAGGCCTGCGCCGGTCAGGCGGTCGGCCATCTCCCGGGTCTCCGGCAGATCGACGAACTCGCCGATCCAATTCTTCGAGAAATCCATCGCCCTCTCCCGATCAGCCGCGCACCTGGCGCAGCAGGCGTTCGTCGTTGTCGAATAGCGTGCGGATATTCGGGATGCCGTAGCGGTTCATGGCCACCCGGTCGACCCCCAGACCGAAGGCGAAGCCGCTGTAGCGGTCGGGGTCGATATCGCAGTTGCGCAGCACCCGCGGGTCGATCATGCCGCAGCCCAAAATCTCCATCCAGCCGGTGTTCGAGCAGGTGGCGCAGCCTTTGCCGCCGCACGCCGCGCAGGTGATGTCGACCTCCGCCGAGGGCTCGGTGAAGGGAAAGAAGCTGGGGCGCAGCCGAATCTCGGTGGTGGGCGAGAAGAGGCGCTTCAAAAAGGCCTCCAGGGTGCCCTTGAGATCGCCCAGGGTGATGCCTTCGCCGACCGCCAGGCCCTCGATTTGGTGGAACATGGGCGAGTGGCGCAGGTCATTGTCGTTGCGGAAAACGCGCCCCGCGCAGATCACGCGGATCGGCGGCTCGCGATCGAGCATGGTGCGGATTTGCACCGGCGAGGTGTGGGTGCGCAGCACCTGGCCACCCGGAAAGAAGAAGGTGTCCTGGGTTTCCCGCGCCGGGTGATCCGGGGGGAAGTTCAGGGCCTCGAAGTTGTAGAAGTCGGTCTCGATCTCCGGGCCCTCGGCGACGCTATAGCCCATCTCGGCGAAGATCTGGGCCATCTCGCGGATCACCAGGGTGACCGGGTGCAGGGAGCCGAGGGCGGGAAGGCGCCCGGGCAGGGTGACGTCGAGCGCGGCGCCGGCCTCGGCGGCCGCGGCGGCGCGCGCCTCGATCTGCGCGCCGATCTCCTCGATGCGGCCCTCGACGTGCTTCTTCAGCCGGTTGGCCGCCTGTCCATAGTCCCGACGGCCCTCGGGCGGGATGTCCTTCATGCGCGCCATCAGGTCGCGCAGCCGGCCCTGCTTGCGTCCGATCCAGCCGATTCTCAGGGCCTCGAAGGCCTCGCGGTCGGCCGTGGTCGCCGCCTGGTGGTCGAAGGCCTTCTGAAGCTCTACCAATTCTTCCTGCGGGGTCGCCATCGGGCCCTCCTCAACTCTCGGGTCGTCGTCGCGGACGCCAGAGCTTACTCGGCCGCGCTGTCGATCGCTACCTCCGCCCTTTCGGCCGCGGATCATACCCCTTGACCATTTAGGGGTCAGGCGCTAATCTCCTCCCGAGACCCCTCAATGGATTAGGTGTCTAGCCTCCCCGATCACCCCAGCTCACAGGTTTAAGCGCATGCCCGGCAGCAATCTCTACAGCGGCACCCTCGACCTCCTCATCCTGCGTTCGGTGCAGGCCGGCCCTCGGCACGGCTACGCCATCGGCCGCTTCATCCGCACGACCAGCTCGGGGGTGCTGGAGGTCGAGGAGGGAGCGCTCTACCCCGCCCTCCATCGGCTGCGCGCCAAGGGCTGGCTCGAGGCGCAGTGGGGGCTCACCGAAACGCGGAGGCGGGCCAA
>JBCCLG010000298.1:0-6795 GCA_039027015.1 Acidobacteriota bacterium
CCTCACGATATTCGCGAAGGCCCGCTGATCGACCACCGCCATGCGCTGACCCACCGGGCTCGACGACGGCTGGCGTAAATCCCGCGGGCTCGAGAGCAGCCGCTGCGGCTCGCCGCCTCGAAGTCCCAGGCGATAGAGGCCGGTTTCGTAGGCGAAGACGAGCGACTCACCGTCGGGAGACCAGGCAACGCGCCAGGCGGTGTCGGGGAAATGATCGATCACTCTTTGCTCGCCCGAGGCCCAGTCGAGAATCAGCAGCCTGGAGCGCTGACCGACCAAATGACGGATCACCGCGACTTTCCTGCGGTCCGGGGAGAGCGCGAGGAAGATATCGCCGGAGCCTGGCTCGGCAGGAAGGGTCAGCTGCATGCTCTCGCGGGTCACGAGATCGTAGCGGTGCACCCTCCACGGCGAGCCGAATCGCGCGGGCCGGCGGCCGAAAATCAGCGTTTTCCCATCGGGCTGGTGGACGTCGTCCACGCTCTCCCCGTCGCTGCAGGAGTAGAGGCTCTCCGCCTCCCTCGATCCGTGCACCTCCGCCGCAAGAATCGCGCACCCCTCGCCCTGGGTGGTCACCAGAACGCGCTCCCCGTCCGGAGACCAGGCGGGCGAAGAGAGTTCGGGATGCTGCAAAATCCGCCGGGCCCCACCGTCTTCGAGGTCCTTCACCATCAGGGCGCTCTCGCCCTCGTGCTGGTGGATGAAGGCGACGCTCGCGCCGTCCGCTGAGAACGCCGGCTCCGACTCGTGGCCGGGCAGGCTGGTGAACGGACGAATCTCGGGCTGGGCCTCGGGAGATCTCTCGGTGCGAGCCCGCTGGCCGAAGGTCAAGGCGAGGCCCAGCAGCAGCAGGAGGCCAAAGCCGAGCGGCGCGGCTCGCGACGGCCAAGGCTCTCCCGTCGCCGCGGCATCGGTCGGCCGAGGGGCGGGCTCCGGCTCCGGCTCCGGCTCCGGCCGCGAGACCGGCGCCACCAGGCGATAGCCGCGGCGGGTGATGGTCTCGATGTATCGAGGCTTCTTCGGGTCGTCCTCGAGCACCCGCCGGAGGAGAGTCACCGCCCGGCGGAGGGCGTCGTCCTGCACCGCGGTTTCGGGCCAAACCCGGCGCAGAATCTCGTCTCGACCGAAGACCTGCCCCGGCGATTCGGCGAGCACGACCAGAAGATCCATCACCCTGGGCTCCACCGAGAGCACCTCGCGGCCCCTGCGGAGACGATTGAGCGAGGGTTCGACCTCGAAGTCGCCGATCCGGAAGGTCCCGAACGTTCCCATCGCCCCATTATCCTCCAGGATCCGGCGATCCGCGCCGCCCCCCGGAGGCTCCTCGGGGCCAGGGTAGAATAGAAGTAGGAGAGGCGGCGGTCCATCCTCAAGGATCGGTCCCCCGTATCTTCCGGAAAGCGTGGTCGCCGCAGCGCGGCACAGCGCACCATCATGCAGTTCTATGACCCCTATCCCCTGAATGACCGAGAGACTTTTTCCATGCGAACCAAAGTTCTTCTCTTGATGCTCGCGACCAGCTTCGCCGCGCTCCCCGCCCTGGCGGTTGACCCGGTGAACACGGGACTTTTCGGCAATACGGCCATCAAAGGCTATGACCCGGTGGCCTACTTCGACGGCGGCCCGGCCAAGGGCTCCAAAAAATTCGTGCACGCGTGGCAGGGCGCCGAATGGCGCTTCTCGAGCGCCGAGAATCGCGATCGCTTCGCGGGAGACCCAGAGTCATTTGCTCCGCAATTCGGCGGCTACTGCGCCTGGGCCGTGGCCCAGGGCGACACCGCGGGCATCGATCCCCTGGCTTGGAAGGTAGAGAACGGCAAGCTCTATCTGAACTACAACAAGAAGATTCAGAAGAAGTGGGCGGAGGACATCCCGGGCAATATCGCCAAGGCCGAGAAAAACTGGCCTTCGCTTCTGGACGGCTGAGCGCGCCTCCAAGCAGCGGCAGTTGAAGGGCGCCGCATCGAAGCCGTGCCGGCGGGCGAAGGCTGTTGGGCCGCCGCAAGCCTCGCGGCGCCCTCTTATTCTTCTGGAATCGATCGTTCCTCCCCCCTGGAGACCCCCTGATGCTCGCCACCCTCCTCCGCTCGATCCGACCCTCACTCCCCATGGCCGTGCTCGCCGCCGCGGCGCTCGTTCAGCCTCTTGCCGCGCAGACCGGCGAGCCGGCTCTCGAAGCCGAAACGGCGATCGAAAGACCCTCGCGAGCCGTCCTCGCTCCGCTCATTCCCGCGGCTCAGCGCGGCGACGAGCCGGGCGGCAGCCAAACCTGCGACGAGGACGGCGTGGTGCTCGACGACGGCACCGCCGAGCGCGGCTTCGGGTGGGTTCCCTCGGCGATCGAGGGCATTTACGTGCAGGAGTACTCGGGCTCGCTGGTGCCCATCCGCGGCATCGACTCGGTGTGCGTGTGCTTCCAGCGCTCGCAGAACGACGACGACATCAACTTCGACGTCGTCTTCTACGGCGACGCCGGCGGAGTTCCTGAAGAAATGCCGTTCGCGGCTATCCCGGGCTTTTTGGACAACGTGGACATGAACTCACGGGAGAACTTCGTGCGCGTGTCGACCGAAGGGGTTGAGATTCCCGCCGGCACCTTCTACGTGGGCGTGCGCTGGAATCCGAGCGTCGACCAATCCTTCTTCGTCTGCGATGACCAGAGCGAAGAAACCGCGCCGGTCAACATCTTCTTCCGCGACGACCGAGCCCGCGGCTGGGACAACGCCTTCGACACCATCGACCCGATCTTTCTGGGCCACCGCGCCCTGCTCTTCCGCCCCGTGGGAACCGATCGCATCGACGTCGAGATCCCCACCGCCTCGGAGGGCGCTCTGGCGCTTCTCGCCGGCCTGATCGCCCTCGCCGGCCTCGTCACGCTGAGGCGCTGAGGCGCTGAGGCGCGCCTCGGTCACAAAGCTCGCCCGGCTTACGGGCGGGCCGCCTCGCCGTGCGCAAAACCCGGAGGCGCTTGCTTCGTAGATACTGAGTATGCATACTCAGTATCTACACCCTCCATCGCCCGACGCTGCCTGATTCGGGCCTCTTCCAGCGAGCGCCTCCGCCGATGATCATTCGCAACAGCTTTCTCGCCATCCTCTCCGGCCAGCCCGCCGCCCACGGCTACGGCCTCAAGTCGAGCTTCGAGTCGAGCACCGGCGGCGCCTGGCGCCTCAACGCCGGCCAGGTCTACACGACCCTCTCGCGCCTGGAGCGAGACGGCCTGGTGGCCTCGTCCGAGGCCAAGGACGAGCCCGAACGCCGCGCCTGGAGCATCACGGAGCGCGGCCAGCGGGTCCTCGCCGACTGGTACGACACGGCGGTCGACGACCGCTCGAGCCGCGACGAGCTGGTGATCAAGGTGCTCGTCGCCCTGGCGTCCGGCGAGCAGGATATGTCCCGCGTGCTGCAAACCCAGCGCAGCGCCACCATGCGGCGACTCCAGCGATACACGCGTCACAAAATGGACGCGCCGGGCGAGCCCGAGCTCGCCGGTCTCCTGATGCTCGACGCCATGATTCTGCGCGCCGAGTCGGAGATTCGCTGGCTGGACCTCTGCGAGCAGCGGCTCGCCCAAAGGCCCGAGAGCCCGCCGGATGCCGCCGGCTGGCCGGGAGGCGCGCCGTGACCGGCCTCGTCCCCGCCACGCCGGAGGCGCCCCGGCTGGCCCTGATCGACGCCCAGCGCGTGCACGGCTCCGGCGCCCAGGCCGTGCGCGCCCTGGGACCCGTCAGCCTCGAGGTTTTCGCCGGCGAGCTGGTGGCGATCATGGGCCCCTCGGGCTCCGGCAAATCGACCCTCCTGGCCCTGGCCGGAGCCCTCGACCAGCCCACGGAGGGGCGGGTGCTGGTCGAGGGGCAGGACCTGGCGGAGTCCTCGGCGGCGGATCTCTCGGCCTTGAGGCGACGCAGGATCGGATTCGTCTTTCAGGATCTCAACCTTCTGCCCGGCTTAACCGCCCTCGAGAACGTGGCGCTGCCCCTCGAGCTGGACGGCCACCCCTTAGGCGACGCCCGCCAGCGCGCCCGGGAGGAGCTGGCGCTGGTGGGCCTCGCCGCGCTCGAGGACCGCTTTCCCGAGGATCTCTCCGGCGGCGAGCAGCAGAGGGTCGCGGTGGCCCGAGCGTTCGTCGGGCCGCGTCAGCTCCTGCTCGCCGACGAGCCCACCGGCGCCCTCGATACGGTGACCGGCGAGGCGGTCCTGCGGCTCCTAAAGGCCCAGTGCGCGCGCGGCCGCACGGTGGTACTGGTCACCCACGACCCCTCCCACGCCGCGTGGGCCGATCGGGTGCTCTTCCTGCGCGACGGCCGCATCGTCGACCAGACGACCCGGGCCCCTCGACCCGGGGAGCCGTCATGACCTGGGCGCGCGCCCTGCGCGCCCTGCTGCGGGTGGAGTGGCGTCAAATCCGCCGAAACCCGGGGCGCTCTCTGCTGATCCTGACCCTGATCGCGGTGCCCGTGGCGGCGATCGTCGGCGGCAGCGGACTGGTGCGCGTGACCCAGCCGAACGCCGAGCAGCAGGCTGCCCGGGTGCTCGGCCGCGGCGACCTGCGCGTCGAGGGGATCGAGCGCTGGGACGATCTCCAGCGCGCCTTGGGGACCCTGCCCGCGGGCAGCGTCACCGCCCGAGGCTTCACCGGCCTCGAGCGACTGTCGATTCCCGGAAGCCGGCTGCGCGTCCGTCTTCTGGCCCTGGAGCCGGGCGCCCTGGAGCCAGGCGCCCTGGAGTCCGCGGCGCAGGGCCGGGAGCCCGCGGGCCTGGCCGACGGCATCGCGCTCATCAAGGAGGGGCGAGCCCCCGAGAACGCCGGCGAAGTCGCCCTCTCGCCCACCCTGCTCGAGGGTCTGGGACGCGAGATCGGCCAACGGGTGCACCTCGAATACGGCGGCGCGCGCACCATCACCGGCGTGGTGGTGGAGCCCGAGGCCCTCGACGCGCCCCTCATCGTGCGCGTGCCCGCCGCGGCCGAGCATCCCGCCCAACCCTTCCTGCTGGTCAAGCTGCCGGACTCGTTGGCGCGCGGGCCCGCACTCTCAGAGATCGCCGGCGCGCTGCGCCGCGAGGGCTTCGACGTTCTCACCCGCGACGAAGCCGCGGTGACCGACGAGGCGGTGACCGCGCTGATCTTCACCCTCGGCATTCTCGGGCTCTTCGAGGCCGGGCTGGTGGTCTCGGCGGCCTTCGGCGTCAGCCTGCAGCGGCGCCAGGTCGAGATCGGCCTGCTCGGCGCCACCGGCGCCACCGCCGAGGGCCTGACCCGATCGCTGCTGGTCGCCGCCAGCCTTCTCGCCGCGCTGGGCGGCGCCTTGGGGACCCTCCTCGGCGCTCTAGGCCTGGCCGCTCTCTACCCTTTTCTCGACGGCTGGACCGGCAGGATCTCGGGGCCCCTCGAGCTTTCGCCCGGGCATATTCTCGGCGCCGTCGCCCTCGGCGTTTTGGCGGCGCTCCTCGCCGCCCTGCCGCCGGCCCGCCGCGCCGCCCGCATGCCGGTGCGCCAGGCCCTCGCCGGCAGGCGGCCCAGCCGGCGACGCTCCCGCGGCTGGCTGCTCGCCGGCGCCCTCCTGCTGACCGCAGGGCTGCTCTTTCTGACCCTCTCGGGCCGCGAGGAGACCGTCCTGCGCGCCTCTGGAGTCCTGCTCGGGCCGATCTTCAGCATCCTCGGCTTCGGGGCCTGCGCGCCCTGGCTGCTCGACCGGATCGCCGAGCGCGGCGCCCGCCTACCCCTCGCCTGGCGACTCGCCGTGCGCGACGCCGGCCGCTTTCGCGAGCGCAACGGGGCGGTGGTGACGGCGGTGCTCGCGGGCATGGCGATGAGCGTCACGATGGCCGCCCTGGTCGCCAGCCTCGAGGGCACGATGGACGCCTTCCCGGCAAACTTTCGCGACGATCAGCTTCTCGTGGAGGGCCCCGGGGCGCAGGAGGTGGCGGCGACCCTCGCCGAGCGGCCGGCGGTGCTCGCCGCCGCGCCGCTCAAAGCCGTCTACCTGCACGGCGAGCCCGTGCGCGCCGCGGTTCCCGGCGAGTCTCGGAGGCGGCGCGGCTGGATCGCCACCGGCGACGAGAGCCTGCTGCGCGCTCTCGGCGCCGAGGGGGCGCGCCAGGCGTTCCGCGAGGGCGCGCTGCTGGCGCTCGACCCAACGACCGACTCCGCGGACGCCCTCGATCTGAGCTCGTGGGTTCGGGAAACGCCCGTGATCGCTCCGCCCGTGCACCGGGTGGCCACCGGCCAAACCGTGCGCGAGCCCGCCTACCTGCTCGCCGAAGGCGCCCTCCAGGAGCTCGGACTCGAGAGCGGTCCGCCGCCGCGCGGCACCCTGGTGCCGTGGATCCTGCGCCTCGAGCAGCCGGTGACCGCCGCCCAGCTCGAGCTCGCCCGGGCCGAGGCGGCGGCCTCGGTGCGCACCTCGGTCGACGCCGAGCTGCTGCACGGCACCAAATTCCGCGCCTTCTACTACGCGGTGCTGCTGGTGTGCGCGCTCACCGGCCTGGTGATCGTGATCACCGCCACGGCGCTTTCCGCCGCGGAGTCCGCCGCCGATGAGCGGGTCCTCCACACGGTGGGCGCCTCGCCCTCCCTGCTCCGCTCCCACCAGGCGGCGCGCGCCGGCTACCTGGCTTTTCTCGGCTGCTCGCTGGCCATACCCGCCGGCCTGCTTGCGGCCGGCGCGCTCTTTGGGGCGGTCAACTTTCCCCTCGACTTCACGGTGCCGTGGCGCGATCTGATGGTGGTCGGCGCTCTGCTGCCCGCCCTGGTCTACGCCGGCGCCTTCGCCGCGTCCTCGAGACTCTCCGCTC
>JBCCLG010000299.1:0-6789 GCA_039027015.1 Acidobacteriota bacterium
GCGCCGGGCCCGGCGACCCAGGACCGGGACGCGCCCGCCAGGCCGTGCTCGGCCACCAGGGCCTGGCGGGCCGGCCCGAAGGACGGCCGCCACAGAAAGGGAGCGGCGTCGAGAATCTGAACCAGCGCCAGCTCGGGCGGAATGCGCGCCAGCTCCTGGCGCCAATGACCGATCAGCTCACGGCCGACCCGCCGGGCCGCGCCGCGGCCCGAAATGTCGTCCGCGGTGTCGAAGAGAAGCCGCAGCAGGGTGAGAAGTAGACGCTGCGGCGAATCGACGGGGCGTCCTTCCCTGACGTCCCCGTCGCCCACCTTGAGGAGGCCTCCGGGCACCACCTCGGCGCAGCGCCAGGCGCGCTCCGCGGTGCCGTCGACGAGCCGCAGCTTGGCCTGCTCGAGATGGCAAAGAAGCGCCGCGGCCTGCATCACCAGGCCGAGCCTCTGCTGGTCGGTCAGCCGGGCGCGGACCCGCTCTTCCTCGAGCGGGTACGCCTCGCCGGGCTTGAAATCACCCCCCTGCAGCGCGCAGTGGCGCAGCCGCCGCTCGGCGGCGAACGCCCTCATGGCCGCAGCATGGTCTCCAGATCGCGCCAAAAGTTCGGGTACGACTTGGCCACCACCTCCGGGGCGTCGACGCTCAGGCCGGGGCGGCGCAGGCCGACTAAGGCCATCGCCATGGCGATCCGGTGGTCGCCGTGGCTGCTGCACACCACCGGCTCCCCGGCCCCGGAGCCCTCGGCCCACCGGCCCTCGATCACCAGGCCGTCGGGCAGCTCCTCGACGGTCGCGCCCGCCCGCGTCAACTCCTCGGTCATGGCGGCCAGCCGGTCGCTCTCCTTGAGGCGCAGATGCGGCACGTTGCGGATCCGCGTCGTGCCGCGGGCAAACGGCGCCAGGGCGGCCAGGGTCGGAACCTGATCGGGCATGGCCTCGAGGTCGACGTCCACGGCCCGCAGCGCGCCGGGCGGCGGACCGGAGACCCGAAGCCGCTCTTCGCCGCCGACGCCCGCACGCCACGAGATCTCGGCCCCCATGGCCTCGAGCACCTCGAGAAAGCCCCGGTCGCCCTGGCGGGAGGCCTCGCGCACGCCTTCGATCAGGATTTCGCCGCCGGTGAGGGCCGCCGCCGCCGCCGGGTAGGCGACGGCCGAATAGTCCGCCTCCACCCGCACCTCAGAAGGCGCGGGCTCGCCCGAGGCCGATCCCGACCCCTCGACTCGGAAGAGGTCGCCCTCGCGGGTCGCTCGAACGCCCATTTCGCCCAGCGCATCGAGGGTCAGGTCCACGTAGGGAAGGGAGGTGAGCGCCACGGTTTCGATCTCGAGGGGCTCGGGAGTTTCGAGACCCGCCATCAGCAGCGCCGAGAGGAATTGGCTGGAGGAGCCCGCGTCGAGGCGAGTTCGGCCGCCGCGCAGGCTGCCGCCGGTCACCACCAGGGGGGCGAAACCTTCGGCGCGCGGGCACTCGATCTGCGCCCCCGCCTGCCGCAGCGCATCGATTAGGGGTCCCACCGGACGCTCGCGCAGGCGCTCGATGCCGTCGAGGCGCCAGCGCCCCGGCAGCACCGTGAGAGCCGCGGTCAAAAAGCGCAGCATGGTTCCGCCGGCGCCGCAGAAGATGTCACGGGTCTCGGACCCGACACCGCGAGACTTCGAGGGCGGATCGACCGCTACGAAGCCACCTCGGGCGTCGAGGCTGATTTGGAAACCGGCGGTCTCGAGGCCGGCCAGGAAGTAGCGAATATCCTCCGAGATCAGCGGCCTGCGGATGACCAGCGGCCGCTGGGCGATCAGCGCTAAATTGAAATAGCGCTGAGTGATGCTTTTCGAGCCCGGTGGCTCCACCCGGCCGGTGATTCGGCGATCGCTCGGGATCGGCCCGTAAACCGCCGGGTAGCTCGGGGCTTCAGGCCCGCGAGCGGTAATCGATTTCGAAGGTGAGTCCATCGTAGGCCAGCTCCACCCCGGCCGGCAGCTCCTGCGCCGGCGCGAGATAGTCGATTTCATGTGTCATATGCGTCAGATAGGTGTGCCCGGCGTCTAGCTCCAGGGCGATCTCGATCGCTTGGCCGACCGAAAGATGGGTGGCGTGCGGCCGGTATCGCAGGGCGTCGAGAATCAGCACCTCGACGCCGCGCAGCCGGTCCATGGTGGCCGCCGGAATGTGGTGACAGTCGGTGACATAGGCGAAGGGGCCAAAGCGGTAGGCGGTGACCTCGAGGGAGCCGTGCCACACCGGCAGCGGCTCGGCGACCAGCCCCCACAGGTCGACCGGACCCTCCAGCTCGCGGATCTCGAGACGCGGCTTGCCGCCTCCTTCAGAGGCCTGACCGTCGAAGATATAGGCGAAGCTTTCGCGGATGCGCCCTAGGGTCTCGGCCGAGCCGTAGAGGGGAATCGGATCCCGCTGGCGGAAGCCGAAGGGTCGCAGATCGTCGAGGCCGAAGATGTGATCGGCGTGAGCGTGGGTGAAGAGCACCGCGTCCACCCGATCGATCGCGAAGCGCAGGCACTGCTGCCGCAGGTCGACCGAGGTATCGATCAGCACGCGCCGATCGCCGTAACGCAGGCCGACGCTCGATCGCATGCGCTGGTTTTTCGCCTCTCCAGACGTGCAGACCCGGCATTCACAGCCGATCACCGGTACCCCCAGGGAGGTGCCGCAGCCGAGTACGGTGACCTCGAGTCGAAGCTCAGGGTCCACCCGCGCGTCTCCAGAAGGCTCTGACGCCCTGGGAAGACGTCGCGCGGCAGGGCGCGCACCTCCCAATCAAATTGTCCATGAACATCGTCGTGACAGAGAATTCTGTCATATCCATTGTCTCCTTGGAAATATCAGAGATTTTGAGCGCCGAGGCCGCGAAGAGCGCCGGATCGTCCGGAGCTTATTCGGCCATGTCGGCGGGCCAGACGGGCGGGAATTTGGCGTAAAGTGGACGGATCATGCGAGATACGGACTTCGAGCGTCACTTGGAGGAAGCCCTCAACGAGGCGCAGCGGCGCGCGGTGACCGCCGAGGACGGACCCCACCGGGTAGTGGCCGGAGCGGGCACCGGAAAGACGCGTACCCTGGTCTATCGAGTCGCCTGGCTGGTAAGCCAAGGGGTCGCTCCCGAATCGATCCTGCTGCTGACCTTCACCCGCCGGGCCTCCCAGGAGATGCTGCGTCGAGCCTCGACCTTACTCGACGACCGCTGCCGGCGAGTGGCCGGCGGCACCTTCCACGCTTTCGCCAATCTGACCCTCCGAAAGCACGGCGAGAGGCTCGGCTTTCACGGTCGATTCACCATCCTTGACCGCGCCGATGCCGTCGATCTGATGGGCATTCTGCGCAGTGAATCAGGCCACGACCGCGCGGGCGTGCGCTTCCCCAGAGCCTCGACGCTGGTCGACCTGATGTCCAAGAACGTCAACACCCAGCTGCCGCTGCGGGATTTGATGGAGGCCGAGACGCCGCAGTTCATCGACCACCTCGAGGCGGTCGAGGAGCTGCAGGGGCGCTACCGGCGGCGCAAGAAAGAGCAGCAGGTCATGGACTATGACGACCTGCTCTGTCATCTGCGCGACCTCCTGACGCAGCACGCCGAGGTTCGCCAGGGCCTCGCCTCCCGCTATCGCCACGTGCTGGTCGACGAATACCAGGACACCAACAAACTTCAGGCCCACATCTCGGCGCTGCTCGCCACCGGCCACCGCAATCTGATGGTGGTGGGCGATGATGCCCAGGCGATTTACGGCTTTCGCGGCGCCAGCTACCGCAACATACTCGACTTCGAGAAGATCTTTCCGGGCTGCCGCGACACCGTGCTCGAGCAGAATTACCGCAGCGTCCAGCCGATTCTCGACCTCGGCAACGCGGTGCTCAAGACCACCCGGCAGCGCATCGAGAAAAAGCTCTTCAGCCGGCTCGAGGGCGACGAGAAGCCGGTGCTGGTGCGCTCGGTCGATGAAATCTCCCAGGCCGACTTCGTGTGCCGCCGGATCCTCGAGCTGCGCGAGCAGGGCGTGCCGCTGGGCGATATCGCGATCCTGGCGCGCGCCGCCTGGCACTCGGGTCCGGTGGAGCTGGAGCTGCAGAACCGCAACATTCCGTTCCGCAAATTTGGCGGCATCCGCTTCATGGAGTCCGCGCACGTCAAGGACCTGGTGGCCCTACTGCGCCTGGCGGCCAACCCCACAGACGACACCTCGTGGTTCCGCGCCCTTCAGTTTTTCGAGGGTATCGGCCCCAAAACCGCGCGCTCGATCGCCAACCACGTACTCGAGCGCGGGGGAGATCCGAGGGTTTTGGTGCAGCCCAAGCTGACGCGCAAGAAATACGGCCGCTCTCTGCGCGACCTCTCCGAGCTGCTGATCTCGATCAGCGACGCATCCCAGGCCCTCTCGGCGCGCCTGGCGGCGGCCACCGAGCAGATGGAGAAGTGGCTGCCCCAGCGCTACGACGACGCCACCCTGCGCGCCAAGGACTTCGAGGTCCTTCAGGTGGTCTCCGACCGCTACACCGACCTCGAGCGCTTTCTGGCCGATCTCGCTATCGAGCCGCCGGATTTCTCCCGGGCGGAAGCCAACGACGACACCGAAGACGAGGCCGTGACCCTCTCCACCGTGCATTCGGCCAAAGGCCTCGAGTGGCCCACCGTTTTCGGTCTGCAGATGAATACCGGCCGCTTTCCCAACTTCAACGCGTTCGGCGTCGAGGGCGAGATGGACGAAGACAGACGGCTCTTCTACGTCGCCATCACCCGCGCCAAGCGCCGGCTCTACCTGCTCAAGCCCGAAGAGCTGACCACCCGCGGCCAAGGCTGGCAGGTCGGCGAACTCAGCCCGCTGCTCGCCGACCTCCCCGACCTCAAAAAGCTGGTCGACGAGAGGACCTGGTACACCGGCCAGGGCGAGGAGGAGTCCCCGAGCACCGACTCGGCGCCGGTGGACGATCGCGACCAGCTGCAGCGCATCGAGGATTATTTTTCCTGAGGCTAGCGCTCCGACCCATGGCCTGATTGACCGCCGGCTGCCCGTTGCAGTAATTTGCCGACATGACGGCGATTGTGATGGTGACTTCAGTGGGCGGCGAGGAGCAGGCGAACGAGATTGCCAGCGAGCTGGTCCTCCGGCGCCAGGCGGCCTGCGTCAATCTGATGACCGGCGTCCGCTCCTTCTACCGGTGGAAGGGCAAGGTCTGCAACGACTCCGAATTCCTGCTGATCATCAAGACGATGAAATCGGAGTACGAAGCCGTCGCCGCCACGATTCGCGAGCTGCACAGCTATGAGGTTCCCGAGATTCTCGCCTTCGACGTCTCCCAGGGCGACCAGGGCTTTCTCGACTGGATCGACAGCAGCCTCGATAAGAACGCGGACTTCGAGGACGAGCAGGACCTGCCGGACCTCGACGCGCTGTAGCGGGCGGACGCTCGGCGACAGCCAGCGAACTCGGCCGGCGCGATCCCTCAGGGCGGCGGGCCGCCGAGACGGCCCTTTGAGAGGTAGCGCTCGGCGGCGTCCGGCATCAGGGTGACCACGCGCTTTCCCGGTCCGAGGCGGCGGGCGATGCGCAGCGCGGCGGCACAGTTACCCCCCGAGGAGCCGCCCACCAGCAGACCCTCCTGGGCGGCCAGGCGCTTGGCGGTGGCGAAGGATTCATCGTCGTGGATCATCACGATCTCGTCGGCCAGACCGCCGTCAAAAACCTCGGGCACGAACGAGACGCCGATGCCCTCGACCTCGTGGGGGCCCGGCGCTCCGCCCTGAAGAACCGAACCGTTGGTCTCGACGGCCACGCAGAGCACCCGCGGATTCATGCGCCGCAGGTAGCGCGACACGCCGGTAAAGCTACCGCCGGAGCCCACGCCGATCACCACCGCGTCGACGCGGCCGCCCATCTGCCGCCAAATCTCGGGACCGGTGGTGAGCTCGTGAATTTCGGGGTTGCCGGGGTTCTCGAACTGCTGGGGCACGAAGGAGCCCGGGATCTCGGCGGCAACCTCCTGGGCCCGGCAGATAGCGCCCGTCATGCCGTCTTCCTTGGGCGTTCGGATCACCGTACCGCCGAGCGCTTCCATAAGCTTGACCTTCTCGATGGAGTAGCTCTCGGCCACGCACAGAATCACCTTATAGCCGCGCTGGGCGCCGACCAACGCCAGGCCGATGCCGGTATTGCCGGCGGTGGGCTCGACGATGGTGCCGCCGGGCTCGAGGTGCCCGTGCTCTTCGGCCCACAGGATCATGCCGAGGCCGGTTCGATCTTTGATGCTGCCGCCCGGGCTCAGCCACTCGAGCTTGGCGAAGAGAGAGGCCCGATCCGCCGGCTCGAATCGCTTCAGCTCGAGAATCGGCGTCTCCCCGATCAGGTCGACCACCGAGTCGACCACCGGCCCCGAACGCTCGCGGGCCGAAGTCGATGGCGACGGGCGCTCTTCAGCGGCAGGCGGGGAGGACGGGAGGACGGCGGCTGCGGAAGGAACTCGGGGGGCCATGGGCGAATCCTATCAACGCCGAACGGGTGGGCCTGGGCAGGGGGCGTGGTGATCCCGTGGCAATCCGGTGGCAAAGACGCCTCAGCCGGGCGCGCCTGCGGCGGGCGCGCCCCGCGCCTTGACCGCGTGCCCAGGCACCGTAGAATCCGCTGCGTCTCTCCTTGCCGGAGAGTCCCTCGCCGCAAGCGCTCCCAACGGGGCCAGATCGGCTGAAACAACCGAATATGCTGAAACTCACGCCCCGCGTCGATCTCGCGGCACCCCTCTCCCTCGGCACGATCCTCAAGGTCGCCCTGGATCTCCAGGTCGATCTTGA
>JBCCLG010000300.1:0-6763 GCA_039027015.1 Acidobacteriota bacterium
GGCGGCGAATCTCGACCTCGAGGCGGACCGCCTCGGGGTGCGCGCCGCCGAGCGGAACGTGGCCGTGGCGCGCTCGGCTTTCAGGCCCAGCCTCGAGGCGGGAATCCTCGGCGTCACAATCGATGACGACCGCGCCGAGGCCAGCTTCGGCCAGCAGGCCGAGCGCACGCTGCAGGCCAGCCTCACCGCCTCGCAGCTGATCTTCTCCGACGGCGCCTCGGCGGGCGTCGAGATCGAAAAGGCGCTCTACGAGGCGCGCCAGGCGAGCTACGACACCCTGACCCTCGATATCGCCTTCGAGGCCGGCGTCAGCTACCTGAACCTGCTGCGCGCTGAAACCCTGCAGCGGGTGCGCCGCAACAACCTCGATTTGACGCGCTCGAACCTCGAGCTGGCCGAGCTGCGGGTCGAGGTCGGGGCGGCCAACCCCTCGGAAACCTTTCGCTGGCAGTCCCAGATCGCCTCGGACCGCCAGGAGCTGATCGCCGCCGCCGCCCAGGTCCAGCAGGCCCAGCTGGCGGTCAACCGCCTGATGCACAGGGATCTCGAGACCCGCTTCGCCACCGTCGAGATCGGCCTGACCTCGGAGTTTCTGATCGACCAAGGCGATATCAGCGGCTTCATCGCGACCCCCGAGCGCTTCGCCGTGACCCGCGACTTCACGGTGCAGGAGGGGCTTCGCAACTCGCCGCTGCTGCGCACCCTGGGCGCCTCCCTCGACGCCCAAAGCCGGCAGCTGAAGGCGGCGCGGCGCGCCTTCTACCTGCCGCAGGTGGCCGCCCAGCTCTCCCTCGACCACCTGCTCGAAACCGCCGGCGCGGGCAGCGACGTGGCCGTGCCCGCGGGCAGCCCGAGCGCCGACGACACCAGCTGGTCGCTCTCGCTCAGCGCCTCCCTGCCCCTGCTCACGGGCGGCGCGCGCCGCGCCCAGCAGCTGCAGGCCGAGGAGGAGGTTCGCCGCCTCGAGACCGAGGTCGAGGCGGCCAGCGAGCGCATCGCGGAGAGCATCCGCGCCGCCATGATCGCCACCCGGGCCTCCTTCCTGGCCATCGACCTCGCCGAGCAGGCGGCGGCGGCGGCCAGCCGCAGCCAGGATCTGGTGGCCGACGCCTACGCCCGCGGCAACGTTTCGATCATCGATCTGCTCGACGCTCAAAACGCCTTCCTGAACGCCGAGCTGGCGGCCGCCAACGCGGTCTACGACTTCTTCATCGACCTGCTGCAGGTCGAACGCGCGGCCAGCCGCTTCTACATCCTGGATGAGCCCGCCGAGCGCGACGCCTGGCTGGAGAGACTGCTCGCCTATTTCAACGAGAGAGGACTCGACGTGTGGCGCCCAACCCCCTTCAGGCAACCCGACCCGGACCCCGCCAGCACCGCCGCGGGAGGTGTGAGATGACCGGCGCCCTGCCCGCCAAGCTCGCGGCCTGGGGCCTGCTCGCCGCCCTGCTGGCGGGCGCCTGCTCCGAGGACGAGGCGCCCGCCCCTGACCCGCTGCGGCCGGTGCGCACCCTCGAGGCCCGGGCCACCTCGAGCATCGCCCCCGCGACCCTGGCCGGGGTCGCCCGGGCGGGCATCGAGTCGAGGCTGTCGTTTCGCGTCGGCGGATCGATCGAGCGGCTCGCGGTCAAGCTCGGCGACCGCGTCGAGAAGGGCGAGGAGCTGGCCCGCCTCGACCCCACCGACTACGAGCTGCAGGTCGAGGAGGCGAAGGCGACCCTCGCTCAGGCGCGCGCCGCGGTGCGCCGCGCGGCGGCCGACTACGACCGCGTGCGGGCGCTTTATGAGAACAACAACGCCGCCAAGGCCGAGCTGGACGCCGCGCGCGCCAGCGCCGAGTCGGCGACCGCCCAGGTCGACGCCGGCCAGCTGCGCCTCTCCCTGGCCGAGCAGCAGCTCGGCTATACCGCGCTGCGCTCGCCCCTAGCCGGCGCCATCGCCGAGGTGGCGGTGGAGCTGAACGAGAACGTGCAGGCCGGCACGCCCATCGTGCTCCTCGCCTCGGGCAGCAGCCCCGAGGTGGAGGTCGCCGTGCCCGAGAATCGGGTCGGCAGCCTGAGCCCCGGACAGCGGGCGACGGTGACCTTCGACGCCCTGCCGGGCCAGCGCTTCGACGGCCGGGTGAGCGAAGTCGGAATCTCCTCGCGCGGCGCCGCCACCTTCGAGGCCGTGGTTCAGCTCGACGAGGCGGCCGGCGGCAGCCTGCGCTCGGGCATGGCGGCCGAGGTCACCTTCTACTTCGAGGGCGACGGCCAGCCGATCCTGCGCCTGCCCCCCCTGGCGGTGGGCGAGGATCACGGCGGCCGCTTCGTCTACCTCTTCGAGGACCGCGGCGACGGCACCGGTTCGGTGCGTCGCCAGCCGGTGGAGGTGGGCGAGGTGACCGCCGAGGGGCTCGAGATCCTCTCGGGGGTCGAGGAGGGCTCGCGGGTGGTCACCGCCGGGGTGCGCCGCCTGGTGGACGGCATGGAGGTGCGGGTTCTCGGCGCGGACGCCGCGGATGACGCGCCGGGAGATCGGCCGTGACCCGATTCGCGATCGAGAAGAATCGGGTCACCCTCACCCTGATGCTGGTGGTTCTCTTCGCCGGCCTCAGCTCCTATCGCTCGATGCCCCAGGCCGAGGATCCGGGCTTCACCATCCGCACCGCCATGGTGCAGACCTTCTTTCCGGGGGCCAGCCCGGAGCGCGTCGAGGAGCTGGTGACCGACAAGCTCGAGGAGGCGATCCAGGAAATCCCGCAGCTCGACTTCGTGTCCAGCGAGTCGCGCACCGGCGTGTCGATCGTGATGGTCAACGTGCAGGAGCGCTACTCGGACATGCGCCCGATCTGGGACAACCTGCGGCGCAAGGTCGAGCGGGTGGCGCCGCAGCTGCCCGCCGGCGTCATCGGGCCGATCGTCAACGACGAGTTCGGCGACGTCTTCGGCTCGGTCATCTCCCTCACCGGCGACGGCTATAGCCTGATCGAGCTCAAGGAGATCGCCGACGAGGTGCGCGACGAGCTGCTGCTGATCGACGACGCCACCAAGGTCGACATCTACGGCGCCCAGGAAGAGCGGGTCTTCGTCGAATTCTCAAACGCCCGCCTCACCGAGCTGGGCCTGGCGCCCGGCCAGCTGATCCAGCTGCTCGAGAGCCGCAACATCATCAATCCGGGCGGCCAGCTGCGCACCTCCCTCGAGCAGATCGTCATCGAGCCCACGGGCAGCTTCGACTCGGTGGCGGATATTGAGAACACGCTGATCCCGCTGCCGGGCAGCGGCGAGCTGATCAGCCTGAAAGACCTGGCCAGGGTCGAGCGCGCCACCATCGACCCGCCCGACTCCAAGGTCTCCGCCAGCGGCGAGAGCGGCCTGGCGCTGGCGATCGCCATGCGCGAAGGCGGCAATATCGTCGAGCTGGGCGACGAGATTCGCCAAACCATCGACCGCCTGCGCGCCCTCTACCCGATCGGCGTCGAGTTCGATCTGGTGATCTTCCAGGCCGACGCCGTGGCCACCAAGGTCGACGACTTTGTGGTCAACCTGATCCAGTCGGTGGCCATCGTGATGGGCGTGATGCTGCTCACCCTCGGGCCGCGCACCGGCCTGGTGGTGGCCAGCCTGATCCCCACGGCGATCATCACGACTTTTCTCTTCATGCCGCTGATCGGGGTCGGCATCGACCAGATGTCCCTCGCTTCGCTGATCATCGCCCTGGGCCTTCTGGTCGACAACGCCATCGTGATGTCAGAGTCGATCATGGTGCGCATGGCCGACGGCGAGCCGGCGACCGAGGCGGCGGTCGCCTCGGCCGGGGAGCTGCGCATTCCGCTGCTCACCTCCTCGCTGACCACCGCGGCGGCCTTTCTGCCGATCTTCCTCGCCGAGTCGGCGGTGGGCGAGTACACCGGCGCGCTCTTCAAGGTCGTGACCACCACCCTGCTCTGCTCCTGGGTGCTCTCCTTGACCCTCATCCCGCTGCTCTGCGTGCTCTTTATCAGGGTCAAGCCCCGGAGCAGCGAGGAGAACTTCAGCGGCTTCTTCTACTCGCTCTACCGGCGCCTGCTGCTGATCGCCCTGCGCCGGCCGGCGCTCACCATGGTGGCGGTGGTGCTGGTCTTCGTGGGCTCCATGCAGCTCTTCGCCTTCGTGCCCTCGATCTTCTTTCCGCCGAACGATCGCCCGACTTTCACCGCCGAGCTCAGCCTGCCCACGGGCACGCCCCTGGCCCACACCGAGAGCGTGGTGCAGCGGGTCGAGGCCTACCTCGAGGACGAGCTGAAGCAGGACGGCGTGACCAATTGGGTAGGCTATTTGGGCGAAGGCGGGCCGCGCTTCTACCTGAGCTACGGACCCGAGATGTCGAGCCCGAACTACGCCATCCTGGTGGTCAACACCGAGAACCGGCTGCAGACCGACGCGGTGATCGCCAAGCTCCAGGCCTTCTGCGACGCCACTTTCCCGGGCCTCAAGGCGACGATCGCTCCCCTGCAGAGCGGCCCGTCGGTGAGCAGCCCGATCGCCGTGCGGCTCGCCGGACGCGAGCGCGACAGGGTCTTTGAGCTGGTCGAGGGCGTGCAGTCCAAGCTGCGCTCGATGAGCGGCCCGACCAACGTCAGCGACAACTGGGGCGCGCGCTCCAAGAAGCTGGTGATCGAGGTCGACGACGCCAGGGCGCGGCGCGCCGGCATCAGCCACCAGGACGTCGCCTTCTCGCTGCAGGCCCTCTTCTCGGGCATCGAGGCCACCCAATACCGCGAGGGCACCGACGCCATCCCGATCACCCTGCGCTCGGACCAGGCGGGCGAGCTCGACCCCGAGCGTCTGGCCAGCGTCAACGTCTTCTCCCAGAACACCGGCGCCTCCGTGCCGCTGACCCAGGTGGCCGACGCCGAGGTCGCCTGGCAGCCCTCGACCATCCGGCGGCGCAACCGGCTGCAGACGGTGACCGTGGAGGCGGATTTGATGCCCGGGGTGACGGCTGAGACCATCAACAGCGCGCTCGAGCCGTGGCTTCGCGAGGAGAGCGCGAGCTGGCCGGTGGGCTACAGCTGGGAGCTGGGCGGCGAGGCCGAGGCTTCGGGTGAGGCCAACGAATCGATCGGCGCCAAGCTGCCGATCGCCGGCATGCTCATCGTGCTCCTCCTGGTCGCCCAATTCAACTCGATGCGCAAGCCGGCGATCATCCTGCTGACCATTCCCCTCGGCATGATCGGGGTGGTGATCGGGCTGCTGGTGCTGCGCTCCTACTTCGGCTTCATGACCCTGCTCGGGGTCATCTCGCTGGCCGGCATCGTGATCAACAACGCGATCGTTTTGCTCGACCGCGTCCAGATCGAGATCGAGGAGAACGGCCTCAGTCCCCAACAGGCGCTGGTCGAGTCGGGCCAGAGGCGCCTGCGGCCGATCGTGCTGACCACCGCCACCACCCTGGGCGGCATGATCCCCCTCTACCTCGGCGGCGGCGCCATGTTCGAGCCCATGGCCGTCGCCATCATGTTCGGGCTGGTCTTCGCGACCCTCCTCACCCTCGGCGTGGTGCCGGTGCTCTACGCGCTCTTTTTCCGCGTCGACTTCAAAGGCTTCGAGCCCGCCCGCTGAGCTCGCGCCGAGGATTATTTTTTAACAGTCCCGTGAGGGAGCTTCCCGGCGCTTTGCGATCTGGTGGTGAAGAGGCGGCTCGGCCCGCCGATCGTCAACCCTCAGACCACCGGAGTTATCAACATGCGCAAGCGCACCTCAGCATCCCGAATCGGATTCTTCCTCTCCCTGAGCCTGGCGGCCGCCGCCGCTCACGCCGCCGCCGCGGGGCATCACGACCTGCCCGCGGGCCCTTCACTCCGGCTCGATCAGGGCGGCGCCCTGAGCTTTGAAGCCGACGCCGGACAGGACCTCTCGGCCACCGCCCTGAGGCTCGATCAGGACGGCGCCCTGAGCTTTGAGGCCAGCGCCGGACAGGACCTCTCGGCCCCCGCCTTGAGGCTCGATCAGGACGGAGGCTCGGCGTTCGCGACCCTGAGCTGGGACGTCGGGAACGCGGCGCGCCTCGGCCGGTGAGGTCGGACGTGGGACTTCCGCCGGGGCGAGGCTCCTCTCGAGAGCCTCGCCCCGCCCTGCGGTCTTCAGCCGGCCAGGGCGTCGAACTTGGCGGCCAGCTCGAAGTCGTAGTTTGAGAGCCCGCCCACGTCGTGGGTGTTGAGGTCGACGCTCACCCGATTCCACACGTTGAACCATTCCGGGTGATGCTGCATCGCTTCGGCCGCCAGGGCGGCCCGAGTCATGAAGCCAAAGGCCTCGCTGAAGTCGGCAAAACTGTAGTCCTTATGGATTTTTCCGTCCCGAAGCTCCCAGCCGGTGAGCTTGGCCAGTTCTTCTTCGATCGCTGCAGAGTCAAGTTTCGTAGCGCCCATGGGTTTTTCTCCAAGCCGGTCATAGATCTCGAGACGCGAATCGATCGCGATCCCGCGCCCGCCGCGCCGCGGAACGCTACCAGGTAGCCGCGGGCGAGGTCACTCTCGCGAGGGCGCCGAGGCGTCCCGGCCCCGCGGCGACGCTCTGCCGCGGCCCAACGTATGATGACGGTGTGCACAGTCAGGAACCCGCCCCGTCGCGGTCTCGACACGGAATGAAAAGCGCCAAAGCCCGGAAGCTCGCGGTCCTCGCGGTGGGCCTGGCGCTGCTGGCGCTGCCGGCGGCCGGCCAGGAGGAGACCTCGAGCGAGCCGGCCGCCGCGGAGCCGGCCGCCGAGCGCGCGGGCGCCGTCGAGGACGCTGCGCCCC
>JBCCLG010000301.1:0-6761 GCA_039027015.1 Acidobacteriota bacterium
CGTCCGGTGATGTCGACCCCGGCCTCGGTGACCGAGTCGATCTCCCGGAAAAGCGCTTGGGGAGCGATCACCATGCCGTTGCCGAGCAGGCAGGTCATCTCGGGATGGAGGATGCCCGACGGCAGCAGGTGGAGCGCGAAGTGCTGATCGGCGAATTTGACCGTATGCCCGGCGTTATGCCCGCCCTGAAAGCGTGCCACGGCGTCAAAGGAGGAGCAGATCAAGTCGACGATCTTGCCCTTGCCTTCATCACCCCACTGCATGCCGAGAACGACTGTGTTGGCCATAGAGGAGCTGCCTTTCCCTGGAGAAGCTGATGCGCGGGTCGGTGGCGAAGCCCGCGGACCCTAGAAAATGGCCTTTGGGGTCACAACTCCTCTCGGAGCCGAGACCCAGCGGGGGTATCATCGACGGGATGACCACCCCACAGGAGCCTCGGCGGGTCGCCTTTTTGGGCGCGACCCAAGGTATGGGACGCGCGCTCGCGAGGCGCCTCGCGGCGCGCGGCGACCGCCTTTTTCTGCTCGGCCGCAGCACCTCGGATCTCGAGCGCAGCGCCGCCGATCTCGAGGCGCGCAGCCCGGGGGAGAACGCGGTCGCGGGCTTTGCGGTCTGCGATCTCGAGTCTGTGGCTTCCTTTACCCCGGCGCTCGACGCCGCCGAGGCGGCGCTGGGGGGGCTCGACGCCGTGATCGTCACCGCCGGCATTTTCTCGACCCAGGAAGCCATGGAGGCCGACCTCACCGCCGCCAAGCGGCTGCTCGAGGTCAACTTCACCCACACCGTGATCTTCTGCGAGCACGCCCGGGTGCGCCTGCTGGCGAACGGCGGCGGCCATCTGGTGGTTTTCAGCTCCGTGGCCGGCGACCGCGGCCGCAAGCCGGTAGCGATCTACGGCGCCGCCAAGGCCGGCCTGTCGCGCTATCTGGAGGCCATGGACCACAAATGGCGACGCCAGGGCCTCCTCACCCTCGACGTCAAGCCCGGCTTCGTCAAAACCGGCATGACCGCGGGCCTCAAGGCGCCGCCCTTCGCCGGCGAGCCCGAGCGCGTGGCGGCCGACGTCGTCGCGGCCATGGACCGCGGCGCGGCTCTTCTCTACACGCCGGCGCCCTGGCGGGGGATCATGCTGGTGATCCGCTGGCTGCCGCGCTTCCTGATGCGCAGACTCGGCTTCTAGCGGGGCCGCGGCTCGACCTTCAGCACAGCTCGGAGCTGCGCAGCAGCTCGCCGAAGAGCTTCGCCACCTCGAGGCCCGCCGAGCGGGCGCGGTCGAGCACGTCCTGGTGGTCGAGGATCTCGTCGGTCACGCCGGCGCCGGGATTGCTGATCACCGAGATCACGCCGCAGCGCAGCCCCATATGGTGGGCTGCGATGACCTCGTTGACCGTCGACATTCCGACCGCGTCAGCGCCCAGGGTGCGCAGCATGCGAACCTCGGCCGGAGTCTCATAGCTCGGGCCGCCGAGGCCGGCGTAGACGCCGCACTTGAGCTCGAGCCCGAGGCCGCCCGCGGCCTGGCGGATCAGCTCCTGGATGCCCGGGTCGTAGGCGTGCATCATGTCCGGAAACTGCGGCCCCCACTGCTCCGGGAAAGCGCCCCACAGGGCGTTGCCCCCCGAGAGGTTGAGATGATCCTCCACCAGCATCAGGTCGCCGGGCCGGAAAGTGGCGTCCACGCCGCCGCTCGAGTTGGTCATCAGCAGCACCCGCGCCCCCAGCAGGGCGGCCAGCCGAATCGGGAAGACCACCTGGGCGAGGGTGTAGCCCTGGTAGGCGTGCAGGCGGCCGCGGGAGGAGAGCACCACCCGGCCAGGCACGGGCTCGAGCAGCTCCAGGGTCAGCGGATGACCGACGATTCCAGAAACCGGGAAGGGCAGCAGATCGGCCCAGCCGTGGGGGCCTTCCACCAGGCGTCCGAGGTCGGTGGCGAGGCCGGAGCCCGACACCACCATCGCGTCGGGGCGAGGCCAGCCGCGCTGCTCCCAGGCGGCGACGGCGGCGCCTAGCTCACGCTCCAAATGATCCATCAGCTTGAGGACTCCTCGGCGTCGTCGCCGTTCAGGGCCGGTAAATCGAGGGTGAAGCGACTGCCTACCCCCACTTCACTCTCCACGGTCAGCTCGCCGCCGTGCAGCTCGACCAGCCGCCGGGCGATCATCAGCCCGAGGCCGCTGCCGCCCAGCCTCTTGCCGGCTATGCCCTGCTCGAAGGTCCCGAAAATGCGCTCGAGATCCTCCTCGGGGATACCGACGCCCTGGTCTTCGACGATCAGCTGGATGCGGCCGCCGGCCGCCCCCAAAACTCCGGGTGGCCGGACCCCGGGCGGCCGGACCCCGGATGGCCGGACCCCGGATGGCCGGACCCCGGATGGCCGGACCCCGCGCAACACGATCTTCGAGCCGCGCTGGGAGAATTTGATGGCGTTGAGAATCAGGTTGGTGATCGCCTGGGCGAGGCGCTGGGGGTCGGCGAGGGTGGCGACTTCGAGGTCGCCCTCGAGATGGAGGGAGATCGCCTTGTCCTCGGCCGCCAGCCTGGGCACCGGCAGAGCCGTCTCGAAGAGCGTCCGAACCGAGGTGGGCCGCAGATCGAGGCTGACGCTCCCGGCCTCGATGGCCTTGGCGTCGAGCAGCTCCGAGAGCAGCTGCGAGAGGCTGCGGGCGGCGCCGTAGACCATGTCGAGGCTGTCGACCAGGGTGGCGCGGTCGAAGCGCTCGGCGCGCAGGCGGAGCAGCTCCACGGTGCCCTGGATCACGGTGAGCGGGCCCCGGATGTCGTGAGCCGCCATGCCGAGAAGCTCGTCCTTGGCCGCCGCCAGGGTTTGGATTTCCTCGGCCTGGCGCCGGATTTCGGCGGTGCGCTCCTCCACCAGGCACTCGAGGTTGCGGTTCAGCTCCGCCAGATTCTCGCGCGCCCGCACCAGCTCGCTGTTGGTGGTGCGCAGCTCGTCGATCCGCGAGGCGTTTTCGAGCACCGCCGACACGTGGTTCGCCGCGATGCCGAGGATGTTGAGGTCCTGAACGTTGAAGGGCGGCAGGCCCAGGCGATCGACGTAGAGGATGGCGACGGTCTCGCCGGCGCACGAGGTGGGGGCCGCCATCGCCGTCTCGATGCCCGAGATGCGGGCGCTCTCGGAGGCCTGGAAGCGGTGGTCCTCGGGCAGAGAGGTCGACAGAATGGCGCTCTTCGAGGCCGCGGTTTCCTCGACGATGGTCATGCTCAGCGGCCGCCCGAGGTCGATCACGCCGGGATCTTTCCAAACCTCTTGATGACGGCGGAGGATGAAGACCCGAGCGCGGGTGAAGGCCTGGCCGAGGACTTTCTGAGTCTGGCCGAGGATGTCGCTCGGGTCCTCGACCCCGCGCAGGGCCTCGAAAAGCTCGAGCAGGAGAGAGGTGCGCCCGTCCTCCTCGATCTCCTCGGCGTCGCTGGCGCGCAGGTCTTCGAGCCTGACGCGCACCGTCTGTCCGGTTTGCGAGTCGGTCGCCTGGAAGCGCTTGTCTCGGGCAGCCGGCTCCTGGGAGTCCAGCTCCTCGTCGAAGTCCTTGGTCGGGTCGTCGGCCGGCAGCTTCACCTCGGCGCTGCTGCTCGAGGAGACCAGGATGCGCGCCCGGCCGATGCGGATCTCATCGCCCGAGCGCAGCAGCGACTCCGCGGTCTTGACGCCGTTAAGCTGAGTGCCGTTCAGTGAGTCGAGATCGCGGATCATCAGCCCTTCGGGCGTCGGCACGATCTCGGCGTGCAGGCCGGACATGGTCGGTTCGTTGACCCAAATGTCCGTATCGACGCGGCGACCGATCACCAGCCGGCTGCCGGTCCACCGAACTCGACCCTGCTCACCGGCGCGGTCGAAGACGATGAAAAACAGCTCGGGGGGCGAGGTTTCTTTCGAGGAGGGAGGGCGCCGTCTGAACATCCCTGCGATCGAAGGGCGGTCGGGTGACTAAGGCTGCGGAAACAGGGCCGCGCCGCCTGGAGGCGGAGAGGCGCTGCTGCCGAGGACGAGGAGCATGAGGACGATGAAGTGAATCAGCGGGCGCCGTGGCTGCCGGGCGAGAACCTGCGGAGGTCCTCGTCGAGCCCTCTAACAAGCCCGACGGGTTCTGTTGGAAAGCGCTGCCGCTGCATCCCGCCATCGTAACACGCCTCCGCGGCGCCCCCTCCGTGGTCCACCGGCCGGCCGCGGCGAGGTAAGATGCGCCCGACCCGTCGAGGCCCGGCACGACGAAAGAGCCACCCGCGCCAGAGGCGCCGCACAGGCGAGCAGGCGCTCTGGAAATTAAGGAGAGACACTATGAAAATTGCCATCCGCGAAGAGGAAGGCGTCGTCATTCTCGAGCTGGTAGGCAAGCTCACCATCGGCGAGGGCGACGTGCAGCTGCGAGATGAGGTCAAGAATCAGCTCGACAAGGGCGCGAAGAAGATTCTTCTCAACCTGAAGGGCGTCAAGACCATGGACTCCTCAGGCCTCGGCGAGCTGATCCGCTGCAAGGCCTCGGCCAGCTCGGCCGAGGCGACCATCAAGCTGGTGCACGTGGAGGACAAGGTCGAAGAGGTCCTCGAGATGACCCGGCTGATCGGCGTCTTCGACTCCTTCAACGACGAGATCGACGCCGTCGCCAGCTTCCGCGGCTGACGGCGCCGCCGCCCGCCAGTCAAGGCGGCGGCCGCGAGCTTCGTCAGGCCGCCTCGGCCTTGCCGGAGTCGCCGCTGCCGTCTCCCCCCTCCTCGCTCAGGTAGGGGCTCAGCCAGCGGCGGGTTTCCTCCACCGTCATGCCGGTGCGCTCGGCGTAATCCTCGATCTGATCGTCGCCCAGCCTGCCGACGGCGAAGTAGCGCGACTCGGGGTGTGAGAAGTAGACCCCCGACACCGCCGCCGTCGGCGTCATGGCGAAATGCTCGGTGAGCGAGAGGCCGACCTGGCGCTCCGCGTCGAGCAGCTCCCACAGGGTGCTCTTCACCGTGTGGTCGGGACAGGCGGGATAGCCGAAGGCCGGCCGGATGCCGCGGTACTTCTCGGCGATCAGATCATCGTTGGACAGCTTCTCCTGATCGCCGAAGCCCCAGAGACTGCGCGCCTCGAGATGCTGTTTCTCGGCCAGCGCCTCGGCCAGGCGATCGGCGATGGCCTTCACCAAAATCGCGCTGTAGTCGTCGTTCTCGGCCTCGAAGCGCTCCACCAGCTCGTCGACCCCGTGACCGGCGGAGACCGCGAACGCCCCCAGGTAGTCGGAACGGGAGCCCGCGGGAGCTAAGAAATCGGCCAGCGAGCGGAACGGCATCGCGTCGTCCTGCTTCTTCTCCTGCTGGCGCAGCATGGGGAAGCGGGCGATCTCGACCGTCTTCGCCTCGTCCTCGAAGAGCACCATATCGTCGCCCTCGGAGTGCGCCGGCCAGAAGCCCCACACCACCCTGGCCTCGATCAGGCGCTCTTTTATCAGGCGCTCCAGCATGTCGGTGGCGTTCTGGTAAAGCTCGCGGGCGGCCTCGCCGTAGCGCGGGTGCTGGAGGATCTTGGGGAAACGGCCGCGTAGCTCCCAGGCGTTGAAGAAGAAGGTCCAGTCGATATAGGGCACGATCTCTTCGATCGGCACCGAGAAGGTGCGCCTGCCGACGAAGGCGGGAACCGGCGGTTCGTAGGCCTCCCAGTCCACCTGCATCCGCCGCTCGCGGACCTCGGCCAGGGGCAGGATCGGCCGCCGCTTCTTGGTGCCGTAGCTCTCGCGCACCTGCGCCTGACGCTTGGCCACGTCCGCGGCGAAAACCACGCGCTGCTCCTCATCGAGCAGCGAGGCGACCACGCCCACGGCGCGGGAGGCGTCGAGAACGTGCACCACCTCGTGCTCGTAGCAGGGCGCGATCTTGATCGCCGTATGCTGCTTCGACGTGGTGGCGCCGCCGATCATCAGAGGCCTGTCAAAACCGAGGCGCTGCATCTCCTTGGCGACGTGCACCATTTCGTCGAGCGACGGCGTGATCAGCCCGGAAAGACCGATGATGTCGACGTTTTCCTCAATGGCCTTTTCGAGGATTTGATCGGCGGGCACCATGACGCCCATATCGACCACGCGGTAGTTGTTGCAGCGCAGGACGATGCCGACGATGTTTTTGCCGATGTCGTGCACGTCGCCCTTGACCGTGGCCATCAGCACGCTGCCGGAGTCGCCGGCCTCGCCGCGCTCCTCCTCCATGTAGGGCTCCAAATAGGCGACGGCCTTCTTCATTACCCGCGCGCTTTTGACCACCTGGGGGAGAAACATCTTGCCGTCGCCGAACAGCTCGCCGACCACGCTCATGCCCTTCATCAGCGGGCCTTCGATCACCTGGATCGGGCGCTCGAGGGTCTTCCGGCACTCCTCGACGTCGGGCTCGATGTGGTCGGTGAAGCCGTGCACCAGGGCGTGGGTCAGGCGCTCGGCCACCGGCGCATCGCGCCATTCCTCGTTAACCACCCGCTTTTTGCCGTCGCCTCGGAAGCGCTCGGCAAGATCGACCAGGCGCTCGGTGGCGTCGGGCCGGCGGCTGAAGATCACGTCTTCGATGTGGTCGCGCAGCTCGGTCGGGATGTCCTCGTAGACCGCGAGCTGGCCGGCGTTGACGATCGCCATGTCGAGGCCCGACTGGATGGCGTGGTACATGAAGACCGAGTTCATGGCCTCGCGCACCACCTCATTGCCGCGCAGGGCGAAGGAGAGGTTGGAGACGCCGCCGGAGACCAAAGCGCCCGGACAGCTTTCCTTGATGCGGCGCGTGGCCTC
>JBCCLG010000302.1:0-6746 GCA_039027015.1 Acidobacteriota bacterium
CGCGGCGGGCGCGGCCGCGGCTCTGGCGGTCTCGCCCGCCAGCGGCGTGCTGCTGCCCTGGGGCGTCGCCGGCGCCAAGCGCTACGGCGCGGCGCAGAGCGCCCTCGCCGTCGCCTCCCCGGCGTGCGTCAGCGAAGACCCTCTCTTTCAGAGCACCCTGGCGCTTTCGGCGATCGTTCTGGGCTGGGTGCACCTCGCCTGGCGGCGCGGCGATCTCGAGAGCTACCTGCAGCAGCGCCGGGCCGGCGCGCCCCGCCTGCTGGCGGCCCGTCTCCTGGAAGTTCTGCCCCTTCCCCGGGCGCCCCAGCTGCGCGCCCTCGTGCGCCGCGACCTGCGCCTCGTGACCCGCCGATTTTCGCCGGCGGTTCACGTGGGCGCGGGCCTCGCGGCCGGCGCCCTCGTCGCGGCGCTCGTTCTGGGGCTCGACCGCGACCTCACCATGCCCGACGCCTGGCGACGCGCCGCGATGGTGGCGGCGGCCACCCTCGCGGTGCTGGCCACGGTCTCGATCGTGCCCTTCCTGCTGCGCGCCCAGCTTTCGGCCTTCTGGCTCGAGAAAGTCACCGGCGCCCCGCTGCGCCACGTGTGGCAGGCGAAGGTGCTGCTGTCGATGCTGCTGGCCGCGCCGGTCACAGCCGGGGGCGTGCTGGCGATTCTCACCCTCGCTCCCGGCGATCCGGCGCAGCGGGGGCTGGCCGTGGCGCAGCTGGTGGCGGCCGCCTTCGTGGTCTCCTCCTTCGTCGGCGTGGCGTGTTTCGAGATCGCCACCGAGCCGCTGATCGGCGTCGTGTGGAGCGGCCTTCTAGCCCTCGCCCTCGCGGCGATTTTTCTCTTCTATCCCAAGGCGTTCTGGCTCGCTCTGCTCGGCTATCTCTGGGCCGGCTCCAAGATCGCCGGGCGGGCCTCGCGGCGGGTGCGCCTCACCGAGGTGGCGAGATGAGCGAAAGCGAGCCTTGGACGCTCGAGATCGAGGGCGCCGTCAAGCGCTACGGCGAGCTGACCGCCTTGGGCGGCGTCTCCCTGCGGGTCTCTTCGGGAATCTACGGCCTTCTGGGCGCCAACGGCGCCGGTAAATCGACCCTCTTCAAAGCCGTGGCCGGGCTCGTCTCCCTCGACGAGGGCGCGATTCGCGTCTCGGGGCTCGACGCCGCCCGCGAGGGCCTCGAGGTGCGCCGCCGCCTCGGCTATCTGCCCGAGAATCTCGAGCTGTACGACCGCCTGACCGGCGCCGAGCTGCTCGAGCTGGTGGCCGGTCTCAAGGGACTCGGCGGCGCCACCGCAGAAGCGCGGGAGTGGCTCGAGCTCTTCGAGCTGTGGCGCTGGCGCGATCACCTGATCGCCGAGTACTCCCTCGGCATGCGCAAGAAGATCGGCCTGGTGGCCGCGCTGCTCGGCGATCCGGAGCTGGTGCTCCTCGACGAGCCGCTCAACGGCCTCGACACCGACAGCATGCGCCGTCTGCGTCTGCGGATCGAGGAGATGGCGGCGTCGGGCGGCACCACCTTTCTCATCTCATCCCACGTCATGTCTTTCGTCGAAAGGGTGTGCGACGGCGTGGCCGTGCTGCGCCGCGGTCGCCTGATCGCCGAGGGTACACCCGAGTCTCTCGGCCGCGAGGCCGGCCTGGCCGGTCAGCCCTTCGAGGACGTCTTTCTGGCGCTGGCCGTGGACGACTGAGCCGCCTTCAAGAACACCCCCTCGCCCCGCGCGAGTTCTCTCGATATCTCGATCACCAGGAGCCTGCCGATGTTCTCCTATCCCGGGTCCCGCGCAACCGCGCGCCTCGCCCTCCTCTTCGCGCTCGCCCTGCCGGCGGCCGCGGACAGTCCCTTCCAGCTGCCGATCGGCGACGAGGCGCGGCGCGATAAAACCGTGCAGCCGGCCCTCGACACCCTCCTCGATACGCGCACCGGCGAGGCGCTGGACCCGGCCGAGCTGCCCAAGCTGCTGGCCAAGACGCGCCTTCTGCTGATCGGCGAGTCGCACACCAGCACCGAGTTTCACCGAGTGCAGGAAATCGTGCTGCGGGAGCTGCACAAGGCGGGTCGTAAGGTGGTGATCGGCCTCGAGATGATGCCCACCGATCAGCAGGGATCCCTCGACCGCTGGGTCGCGGGCGAGCTGAGCGAGCGTGAGTATCTGGAGGCCGGCGACTGGTACGGTCACTGGGGATACCACTGGGAGTACTACCGGCCGATCTTCCAGCTGGCCCGGCAAAACTCCATCGCCATGCGCGGCCTGAACGTGCCGCGCGACTTGGTCAGCCAGGTGCGGGCCGAGGGATTTGACGGGCTCGAGAAAGAGGATCGAGCGCGCCTGCCGCCCGAGATCGACCTGCCCACCGACGAGTTCCGCAGACTCTTCCTGTCCTACTTTCCGAGCGACGGCGGCGGCGTACACCAGCTCGAGGGCGAGATGCTCGAGGGCTTTCTGCTCGCCCAAACCGCCTGGGACGCGGCCATGGCGTGGGCGGCCGTCGAGGCCCTGCGGGCCGATCCGGAGGCCATGGTGGTGGTGCTGGTCGGCTCGGGTCACGTCGCCTACGGCCTCGGCATCGCCCGCCAGGCGGCGCCCCATTTCGAAGGCGAGATCCGCACCCTGATCCCGGTCCGGGCGAGCCTCGACGGCGAGCCCAGTCCCGAGATCTCGGCCTCCTACGCCGATTTCGTGTGGGGCGTGGCCGAGGAGCGCTGGGAGCGTTTTCCGTCGCTCGGCGTCTCCACCCGCGAAGGCGAAGGCGGCATGAGGGAGGTGCTCTTCGTGATCGAGGAGAGCCCGGCCGCCGCCACGGGGCTCACCGCCGGCGATCTGCTGCTCACGGTGGACGGCCAGGAGATCGCCCAGGCGCAGGCCCTGAGTTTCCTGATGGCGGAGAAGCGCTGGGGCGACTCGGTGCACCTGCGCTGGCGCCGGGGCGAGAAAGAGATGGAGTCCGTGGCCTTCCTGCGGAGACGGCCCTGATGAGGGCGCCGGCGGGCGGTGCCCTCATCGCCGGGGCTCTCCTGGCCATCTCGTGCGCGCCCGCTCCGCCGTCCGCCGACCGGCCGGGAGCCGCTGCTTCATCACCGCTACCTCCTCCTCCTCCTACCCATCACGAGATGACCGTGCGCCTCGACGCCGAAGCCTCGACCCTCGAGGTGCGCGACGTCGTGACCTTCGAGGCCGGTACGGTGGACGTTCTCGAGCTGGCGGGGCATCTGGAGGTGGTCAAGACCGAGCCGCGCCTCAAGATCCTGAGCGAGGGCTCTGAGCCGGAGCTGCTGGCCAGCGGCGATCTCCTGCTGCCCGCCCAGCGGCTGCAGATTCCCGCCGAGGTCTCCCGCGTGGAGCTGGTCTACGAGGGGCGCTACGACTTCGGCCGCAGCGATCGGCCCTCGAGATACGACGGCCGCCTGCGGCAAACGCCGGGCCTGGTCGCGCCCGAGGGGGTCTATCTGGCGGCGTCTTCGCGCTGGGTGGCGACGCCGCCGGCGCGCCAGGGCGTGCGGCCCCTGGTCAGCTTCGAGCTGGCGGTCGAGGCGCTTCCCGAGGGCTGGCACGTGATCAGCCAGGGCAGCGGCGACTCGCGCGGCGAGTCGGCGGAGGCGCGCTGGTCGAGCGGCGGCCTGATGGAGGAGATCTTCCTGGTCGGCGGCCCCCTGCGCCGCTACAGGGATCGCGCCGGCGAGGTCGAGACCCTGGCCTACCTGCGGGCCGACGAGCCTGACCTGGCGCGCACCTATCTCGAGACCACGGAGCAATACCTCGGGCTCTACGGCCAGCTGATCGGCGACTACCCCTACGGCAAATTCGCCCTGGTCGAGAATTTCTGGGAGTCGGGCTACGGCATGCCGTCCTTCACTCTGCTCGGCTCGCGGGTGCTGCGCTTTCCCTTCATCCTCCACTCCTCCTACCCCCACGAGCTGCTGCACAACTATTGGGGCAACGGCGTGCTGGTCGACTGGAATACCGGCAACTGGAGCGAGGGCCTGACCGCCTATCTGGCCGATCATCTGGTCCAGGAGCAGCGCGGGAGCGGCGCCGAGTATCGCCACGACACCCTGAAGCGCTACCTGGACTACGTGCAGGCCGGGCGCGACTTTCCGCTGCGCGACTTTCGCGCGCGCCGCGATTCCGTGACCGCCGCGGTGGGCTACGGCAAGACCCTGATGGGCTTCCACATGCTGCGCCGACGGCTGGGCGACGAGGCCTTCACCGGCGCCCTGCGCGCCTTCTACGGCGAGCATTTCGGCGCCAGGGCCTCCTTCGCCGACTGGCGGCAGGCCCTCGAGGAGGCCGGCGATCTCGATCTCGAGAGCTTCTTCGAGGCCTGGACCGAGCGACCCGGCGCGCCGGCGCTCAGCGTGATGGCGGCGGTGAAGCAGAGCGAGAGCGGCGGCTATGGCGTTGGTGGACTGCTGCTCAACACGGGGGCTCCCTGGCCCCTTGAGGTGCCGCTCGCCGTCACCCTCGAAAACGGCGACCTGGAGGAGCACCTCGTGCGCCTGGACGGTGCCGAAGTGAGGTTCTCTGTCAGCGTCTCGAGGCGCCCGGTGCGGCTCGATATCGATCCCGAGTTCGACCTCTTTCGCACCCTGGACCCTCGGGAAACCGGCGTCTCCGTGGGCACCCTTTTCGGCGCGCCGCGGCTTGCGGCGATCGTCGGCGAGGGCTACGAGGACCTGCCGGCGGCCTGGGGCGGTCGCGGTCGCGAGATCACGGTTTTGACCGGCGAAGAAGCGAAGCGCCTGCCGGAGGATCGCTCGCTGTGGATCTTCGGCCGCGAGCACCCGCTGCTCGAGGAGCTGGGCTTTCGCCCGCACGACGCCGAGGGCGAGCCCGAGCTGCCGCCCGGGCAGGCCTCGGTGGTCAAGATTCGCCGCCACCCCTCCGATCCCTCCCTGGCCATCGGCTGGGTCTACACCGAGCTGCCCGCCGCGCTGCCCGGACTGGCCCGCAAGGTGCCGCGCTACGGCACCTACGCCGACCTCGCCTTTGTGGGGGAGGAGCCGAGCAACGTGTCCAAGGAGCGCGGGGTGGTCACCGACTCCCCCCTCGCCCTCGACCTGCGGCTCGCGGGTTCGGCGGCTCCGCTGCCCGAGCGGGCGCTCGGGCCGCGCCGGGCGCTGGCCGAGCTGCCAGGCTCCTGAATCCGGGCGCTCGGGCCGGGGCTCTCTCTTCCCGCCGCTCCGGCTCGGTAAGGCGGGGAGAGAGCCATCTGCGCGGTACGTTCGTATCCCGCTGCAGACGAGCCTCTTCCCTCTAGGAGATTCCCCTGATGAGAAACTTTCCCGCAACGTCTCCTGATTCCCTAGCCAAATCTTTCAAGGGCTCCGCCGCCGCGCTCCTGCTGGCGGCGGTCGGCCTCGCCCTCTTCCTCGCCTCGCCGACCCGATCCGAAGCCCAGGACGCCGCCTTTGAGCGCGACCGGGAGGCCGCGGAGAGGGAAATCGCCTTTCCCGATCCAGTGGCCCAGGCCGAGATCAGCGCCGCCTTCGAGCGCGCCCTGGAGCGCGCCAAATACTCCGTGAAGAAGGTCGACGCCGGCCTGCTGGACGTGGGCGAGGAAGCCTTTCCAGGCTTTCGGATCCGGCGCAGCGAGGACGAGTGGAGGCGCCTTTTGACGCCGGCGCAATACGCCGTCACGCGCGCCAAGCTGGTGCCCTCCGAGACCCCGGCGAGTCTCCCCGAGGAGGTTGGCACCTTCGCCTGCACCTGCGGCAACCCTCTTTTCGACTCCGCGGATCGCGAGTCCACCGAGGCGGCCCTGGCCAGCTTCCGCCAGCCGCTGGTCGCGAACTCGGTGGCCACCGATCTGCTCTCCACCTGGAGCCGGGAAGAGAGCAAGATCGAGCTGGTGTGCGCCATGTGCGGCGCCCACCTCGGGCACGTGGATCCCGGGCAGACGCCCTCCGATCCGCTGCACTACCTGGTCCACCCCGAGGCCCTCGTCTTCACCGCGGACGCCGCCAAGAAATAGGAGGACCTGACCTTGAAGATCGCTTACACGGTGTCCTGCCGATTTACCGACCCCGAGGTGGCCGAGCGCTGGCTCACCTGGCTGCGCGAGGGTCACCTGGCCGACGTGGTGGTGGCCGGCGCGTCGACGGCGGTGGCCGTCAGGCTCGACGGCGATCCGGTGCGCTGCGAGGCGCGCTATCTCTTCGACTCGAGGAAGGCCTTCGAGGCCTACGAACGCGAGCACGCGCCTCGGCTGCGCGCCGAGGGGCTGGAGCTCTTTCCCCTCGAGCTAGGCCTCGAATACTCGCGCAGCGTCGGCGAGATCCTGCACGAGATCTAGTGTCTCGTGCGGATAGTTCGCATACATTTCGAGCACCCTGGCATCGCGCTCCGCTTCGTTGCGCCTCCTCGAGATAGCCCCGCTATCCCTGCGTCGGCGCGCCTTGCGGAGCGCGCGCCAGAGCGCTCTCGGATGTCGCGAACTTTCCGCACAAGACACTAGGCCGAGCCGGTCTTTTTCCCCGGGGCGGCCGCGGCGGAGAGGGCCTCCTCGAGCGCCAGGCGCGCTTCGCGCAGGCTGATCTCGTCTTCGGTGACCTGCCCCTCGAGGCTGTCGACGGCCTGGGCCGCCAGGGAGGCGGACTCGGCGACCTGACCCTGGAGCAGGCGCAGGCGCGCGAGATCGGTCAGCACGGTCGCGAGATAGGGGTGCTCCAGGCCGTGCAGCGCCTCGAGCTTGACCCGCGCCTCCTCGAGATGGGCCGCGGACGACTCGAGGTCGCCGCGCTTCAGCAGCAGCCGCCCGA
>JBCCLG010000303.1:0-6744 GCA_039027015.1 Acidobacteriota bacterium
CTCCGCTCTCGAGCGCGGCCTCCGCGGTCTCTTCGGTGTAGCCCACGTTGCCGATCAGCGGCCCGCTGAAGACGCCTCGAAACTCCCGCAGGGTCATAGGCTCTCCGAATTCGTGGAAGCCGAATCCCAGGCCGTCCATCACGTGCAGGTAGGCCAGGCCGTATCGATCGAGCTGGCGGGCGACGTGGAGGAATTGCTCCCGGAAGTCCGGCGAACCCACGTCGTTGAAGACGCCGTTGGGGGCGATGCGAACGCCGACGCGGCCGGCGGGGAAAACGCCGGTCACGGCGTCGAGCACTTCGCCGAGCAGACGATACCGATTCTCGATGCTGCCGCCGTAGGCGTCGGTGCGGTGATTGGTCTTGGACTGCAGGAATTGGTCGAGCAGGTAGCCGTTGGCCGAGTGGACCTCGACGCCGTCGAAACCGGCCGCCTTGGCGCGCTCGGCAGCCTGCCGGTATTGCTCGACGATGCCGGGAATCTCCTCGGTCTCAAGGGCCCGCGGCACCTCGCGGGCCTTCTTGCCGAGGGGCGTATGGATGTCCTCGCCCTGAAGGGCCAGGGCCGACGGAGCCACCGGCAGCTCGCCGTTGTGAAAGTCGCTGTGGGACGCGCGGCCGGTGTGCCACAGCTGCAGGAAGACTCGGCCCCCTCGACGGTGGATCGCCTCGGTGACCTCTTTCCAGCCCTCCACCATGGCGTCGGTGTAGATTCCGGGCGACTGCACCCAGCCGTTGGCCTGGGGCGAGATCGCCGTCGCCTCGGTGAGGATCAGGCCCGCCGAGGCCCGCTGGGCGTAATGCTCGGCCATCAGCGCGTTGGGAACGCGCTCGGCCCCGGAACGCGAGCGGGTCAGCGGCGCCATCACCACGCGGTTGGCGAGCGCGAGTCCGCGCATGTTGAGGGGCTGAAGGAGTTTCTTCTCGGAAGTTTGGGTATTCATGGGTGCGCCTTTTCTTGGGAGAGGTTCAGAGGAAGCCGCCGCCTGCGCGGCGCTTTAATATGTCAGTAAAGTGAAGACACTTTTTAGTAAAAAGCGCCTCCGGTTTAGGACTCGTTGCCGCAGCGATAGTAGCTGTCCAGGAGATTCTGGACGGTGATCTGCTCGAGCTCCGCCGCGACCGCCAGCTCGAGGCGACTGTTGATGTCGGAGAGGAGCGACCGCATTCCCGCCGCCACCAAACAGGGGGAGGTCTCGCTGCAGGGGTGCGTCTTGAGGGCCGGCTGAGAGACGGTGGCCCGATAGACGTCGTGCAGGGTGATGCGCGAGGGCGAGAGGGCCAGGCGAGTTCCGCCGCCTTTTCCCAGCACGGTTTCCACCAGCCCGGCGTCTCTCAGCCTGCCGATCAACCCGCGCAGGAAAGACGGGTTGGTGCCCACCGTTTTCGCGAGCATGCTCGAGCCCACGGGGGCGGGTTCCTCGTGCTCATGGTAGGCGAGGGCCGTCAGCACGTGGACCGCTATGGAGAAGTGGGTGTTGGAGAGCATGGTTCGCGTCCGGGGTCGCCTTAACTGTATTCATCTTACGGACATTTAAGGCTGCGGTCAAGCGAGCTCTCTGGCGGCCGAGAGCTACGGCTCTTCGCGGCTCGCTGAAGCACCGAAGTGGAGGGGGTTGATCTGCCGAGTGACGAGCGCCACGCGGTGGCCGTGACGCCGCGCGGCGGTGAGGTCTCGGTCGAGCAGAACCGGCCTGCCGTTCTCTACCCCCGTGCGGAAAAAGGGCCCCCAATGCAGGCCCCCGGACTCGTAGCCGGCGGTTTGATGGGGCAGCGGCACCAGAATCATTCCCATCTCGGCGAGCACCGCCAGCATCGAGAGCATGTTGAGCTCCGCGCCGGCTCCGGCGCCGCCCCGCCCGCTGCCGGTGGCAAAAAGGGCGCCGACGCGCCCCTCGAGCTCCGAGGAGGCCCATAGAGGCCCGAGGATCCGATCGATGAATTGCTTCATCGCCCAGTGGCATCCCCCCATATGCACCGGCGCGCCGAGAATCAGCGCGTCCACCTGACGCAGATCGTCCGAGCGCAGGTACTCAACGTCTCGCGCTTCGGCGCAGCAGCCTTCGGAGTCGCCCGCCCCCTCGGTGATGGCCTGCGCCACCTGGCGGGTGGTGCCGTGGTCGGTGGCGTAGGCGATCAGCATTCGGGTGGTCGGTGGTGGGGTCATGGGCGGGTCTCCTGAAGCTCTCGAGGGGTCGGTTTGCGGTTCTCCTCTTCTCCAAGGCCTACGGGTTTTGAGGCTCCACCAGGAAAACTCTTTTCGGCCGGCCGACGAAGTTTTTGCCGTATTCGATTCTTTACAACCCCTGGCGCCCACCGCGGTGTGCGCTTCCATCCAAAGCTCCGGCGGTCCCGGCCGGCATCCGCGCCGGCTTCGCACGGGCTTGACGGCACAGCGACGCATGACTTCCATGGCACCCGATCGTGGCCACGGCGGCGACCTAGATCTGCTGAGATTGAAGGAGCTTTTCTCCCAGGCGGAAGGCCTGCTCGCCGCCGAACGGGAGGTTTTCCTCGAGACGATCGTCAGCGATTCCCCGGCCCTCGCCGAGGAGCTGCGGTCGCTGCTCGCCGCCACCGACGACACCGACGACCCCTTCGCGCGGACGCCGACGCTGGCCCCGGAGCGGGGCGACGCGTTCCCCAAGCGCATCGGTCCGTACGACATCGACGGCGTTCTGGGGCGCGGCGGCATGGGAATCGTGTACCGCGCGAGCAACCCGCAGACGGGCGTTTCGGTCGCTCTCAAGGTGATTCAGCCGGGTCTGGGCAACCGCGAGTTTCTGAAGCGCTTCGAGGCCGAGCGCGACGTTCTGGCCCGCTTCAAGCACCGGAATATCGCTCAGATCTTCGACTCCGGCATCGATCCTGCGGGTCTCCCGTACCTGGTGATGGAGCGAGTCGACGGGCCCAACCTGCTTGAATTCTGCAGGGTTCGGGAGACGCCTCTCGAGGAGCGACTGCGGCTTTTTCAGGATTTGTGTCACGGCGTTTACCACGCTCACCTGCGCGGCGTGCTGCACCGCGATCTCAAGCCCTCGAACGTGCTGGTGGCCATCGAGGATTGTCTGCCGGTGCCCAAAATCATCGACTTCGGCATCGCCAAAGCGATCGCCCAGGGCGAACGGGTTCAGCAGACGGCGCTGACTCAGCACGGTCAGAGGGTCGGCACCCTCGAATATATGAGTCCCGAGCAGGCCGAGGCCGCGGATCAGGACATCGATACGCGCTCGGACGTCTACAGCCTGGGCGTGATGCTTTACGAGCTGGTCACCAGCGAGCTGCCCTTCGAGGCCGAGCGCTACCGCTCCAGCAGCCACGCGTCGATGGTGAGCATGCTGCGGGAGGAGGAGCCCCCCGCTCCCTCCAGGCGAGCGCGCGAGAAGATTCCCTCGGATCTCGACTGCCTGATTCTCAAATGCCTGCAGGCGGATCGCGGCCAGCGCTACTCGTCGGCCAAGGAGCTGGCCGACGACCTCGGGCGCTTCCTCACCGGTCATCCCGTGGCGGCCAAGCCGCCGGCCCGCGGCTACCTGATCGGTAAATTTGTGCGGCGCCATCGGCTGGCCATGGGCGCGGCGGCGGCCGTGCTGCTGGCGCTGGTGCTCGGGCTCGCCGGCACCAGCTTCGGGCTTTACCGCGAGCATCTGCGCGAGCAGGAGCTGCAGCGCAAGGTCGCGAGTCTGGAGCAGGCCCTCGAAGACTCAGAGTCCATCTCCGTCTATCTGTACCGCCTGATGCGGATGTCGCTGCCCGAGAACCTCGGCCCCGAGGGCAGCATCCACCAAGCGATTCAGCAGATCGTCGAGATGGCGCACCAGGACGAGGAGAGCGCGGATTTCGCCCGCGGCCGGGTTCTGCTTCACGCGGGCCGGGTGCTCTCGGACCTCGACGACGATGAGGCGGCCATGGCGGCGCTGACCGAGGGAGTGGGGCTCGTGGGCGTGCCCACCACCGTGAGGGGCCGCTTCATGAGGTCGCTGGCGCTCTACGACATCGGCTACCTGCACTACGAGCGACGGCAGCTCGATTCGGCGGAGCGCGCCTTTGTCGCCGCCCGGGAGGCGCTCGAGGGACTCGAGGAGTCTCATTTTTCGATGCTGATCGCCGTCGAGGCGAGCCTGGCGAGCGTGATCGAGTCTCGAGGGCAGTATTTGAAGACCCTGGAGCTGAAGCGCTCCATCGTCGAGCGAGCCGAGCGGGCGGGCGTTCCGCCGGGCCGTCTTGGCTCCCACACCGTCAGCCTGGGCGTCGTGATGTTCCGCCTAGGAGAGCGCGACGAGGGTCTCGAGACGATCCGGCGCGGCTACGCCCTGAGCCTCACCCACCGCGAACCCCACGAGGCGATTCCCCTCAGCTGCCAGCGGGCTCTGGGGATCACGCTGCTCGAGGACTTCCGCTTTGAGGAGGCCGCGGACGTTTTTGCCGACTACGCGCGCCACGTCGCCGCGGGTCCCGGCGCCGAGACCTTTGACGGGCGCAGCGCGCGGGTCTTTCTGCAGCTCGCGCTCAGCCACGGCGAGGGCTCCCGCTTCAGCGAGTCGGATCTCGCCGCCGAACTCGAGGCCCTGCGCCTGAAATTCCCCGAACGCCTGCGCGACAGCGTGCTGCCGCAATACGTGCTGGCCACCGACCTGGTGCACGGGCGGGAGGGGGCCGTGGAGCGAGCGAGGGCGATGCTCGCCGACCTCGACGCGGCCGAGAGCGCCGGCCACGCGGCCAACGTCTCTAAGCTTCTGGCCCACGCCGCGCTGCGCGGCGGCGCCCGCGAGGCGGCGAGGGCTTTCTTCGTCGAAACGCTCCACCGGCATCGCTCGATGATCGGGGGAGAAGCGCCGATCCTCGCCCAGCTGGAGTGGCTGGTTCGGGAGGCCGAGCCCCGCCCGCCGAGCCTGGCGTCAGCCCGCCAGATCGAACCCGTCGGCCTGGATTCACTCTCGCCCGAACAGCCACCTCGATGACGGGCGTCCCTGGAGAGATCCGCCGATGACCGCGACCGCCCCGCGAGTGACCGAGATTCTGCGCGCCGCGCGCGCGGGCGACGAGTCGGCCATGGATCAGCTGCTGCCGCTGGTCTACGGCGAGCTGCGCCGGCTGGCCAGCGTGCGCTCCCGCGGGGTGGGTCAGTCCCTCCAGCCCACCGAGCTGGTGCACGAAACGTGGCTCAAGCTGGTGCGCACCGAGGACCGCCACTGGCAGACGCGCCGCCACTTCGTGAACGCGGCGGGCACGGCCATGCGCAATCTTCTGATCGATCGCGCCCGCTCCCGGGCGGCGGCGAAGCACGGCGGAGACCTCGATCGCGCGCCGGCCGAGGTGCTCGAGGGTCAGGTCGCCGAGCTCGAGCAGTCGCCCGAGGAGCTGCTGGCGATCAACGCGGCGCTCGATCGACTCGCGGAGCTCGACCCGCGCGCGGCCAAGGTCGTGACGCTGCAGTATTTCGCGGGCTTCAGCCACCACGAGATCGCCGACGCCCTGGGCGTGAGCGACCGCACCGTGCGCAACGATTGGGGCTTCGCCCGCGCCTGGCTGCGGCGCAATCTGGCCTCAGGCTAGCTCCGCCTCCCCTCGCCCGGGCCGCTCCGGCCGCCTCGCATCCGCGGCGGGCGGCTCGAGAGTTGCGCCAAAAAAAATTCCGCCGCGGGCCGCAGATCCCGTAGTCGAAAGCGAGGAGGTCCGACGATCTCCCGGGACGACGAAAAGGTGGAGACCGATGGACGGGAAACGAGATATGCGGCCGCTGATCGCCGCGGTCGGCCTCGCGCTGGCCGCCGGCTCACCCCCAGCCCTCGACGCCGCCGAGCCCTTCCAATTCGACCGCATTCGCGGCGAAGAGGACTGGATCGCGGAGGGCGAGGATGAGGCCCTGGCCCTGCTGCCGGCCTACAAGGCCATCGAGCTCTCCGAGCGCAGCTGGCTGACCCTGGGCGGCGAATGGCGCCTGGCCTTCGAGCTGAACGGCGACGAGGGCTGGGGGGAGGTTCCCGGAACCGACGCCATGGTTCTCGAGCGGGTGATGGCGCACGCGGCGTGGACCTACAGGCCGCGGGGCGGTGCCCTCGACCGCGTGCGAATCTTCGCCCAGCTGAAGCACGGGGAAACCGCAGGTCGCGGGGCGGAGGATCGGGTTCCCGACGTCGACCTCCTCGACTGGAACGCCGCCTTTCTCGAGCTGCGCAGCAGGCCGCTCGTGGGCGGCCGATGGACCCTGCGCCTCGGCAGGCAGGAGCTTTATTACGGCGCCGGTCGGCTGATCGCGACGCGCGCCGGCTCCACCAACACCCGCATTTCTTTTGACGCGGCCCTTCTGCGGTACGAGTCGGACTCCCTCGACCTCGACGTCTTCTACGCCTTCCCGAACGAGACCGACCCCGGCGCCTTCGACAACGGCCGCTTGCAGGGCCGCAGGCTTCGGGGTCTTTACGGCACCTCAAAAGCCCAGCGCTCCGGCCTCGACTTCTTTTTCTTCCTCGACGAAAGGCCCCAGCGCTACTTCCAGGGCAGCGGCCACGAGAAGCGCTACAGCGTGGGCGGCCGCTGGTTCTTGGAGCGTGAGCGGGCAGGATTCAGTCAGGACCTTCTCGCGGCCTGGCAGTGGGGCGATTTCTTAGAAGACACGGGACGAGCCGGCGAGATCGCGGCGTGGACGGTGAGCAGCCACACCGAGCTGAGGCTGAGGGACGACGGCTGGCGCGAGACGCTGAGTCTCTTTACCGGCTATGCCTCAGGCGATGAGGACCCCGCC